>NZ_CEXWTU010000058.1:1721-23421 GCF_982758155.1 Marinagarivorans sp.
ATTTCTGATCTAAGATTTTCAGCGACACAAACAAAGTGGTCTTGCTGCTCAACCGTCAACGGGTTTTCACCACTCACCTGCGAATCCACATTAATAGAGGTTGCCGTTGAGAAACGGAATGATTTCTCAATCAAACAACTATTAACACCGTCCAAGCCAGCAAGTACCTTGGAGAGCCCTTTAGCACCACCGCTTAGCGGTAAGCGCTGGCCCGATAACTCATCACCACTTACGCCCGTTACACCGTAAAGCGTACCCGTCGTTTTAATCGCTACACCTTCAATACCTGCAGGGCCTAAGCCTTTTTGCGTGGTGCGGAAGCGACCCATATTGTCGTAATCTTCCATAACCGATAGAGGGTTGATAATCTCAGCATGACAACTTTCACAAGCATCCGTTGTTGTATCATCAGTACCCGCCAAATAGTTAGTTTGAATGTTATAGAATTCCCAAGTACTTAAGTCGCCTTCAGCTTCACGCTCTTGGGCGCGGGCAACAGCGGCATCACGCTCTTGCTGTAAAGCTCCAGCAGTAGGTAAAGGAATGTTATGGCACAGCATATCTTGGCGAACATGTACGGCGCGATGAATAGGTGAGGTACGGTCATCGTGCGCATTAACCACCATAAAAGCACCCGTGGTTAATATGCCGCCACGCTCATTTGAAGCACTAGTATCTACTGGTGCAAACTGCATGTGCTGAGCACCGCCACCAGCTAAGCCGTAGTAGTCAGACAATGTTTTATCCAACATGGCCACATCGCCTTTATAAAAACCCGAGAACGGATCGCTGCCATAAAAGAAGTGACGGTATAGCGCTCGAACTTCGCCCGACATTGACGCTTTAATCTCGTCGGTTAAGATCGCGGCATCGCGTTGCTTAGAGGTTACTCGGTCAGTACGTAACCACACACCAGCAAAGCGGCCAACTTGCTCGGCACCTAACGCGGAATCCAACATACGGTCGATTTGAACCGTTAACTTAGCCTTGTTATTCAAATCACCGCGACCTGCAGCATCCAACAACTCACGATCTGGACCGGCACCGGTATAGATGTAAGCTAGTGCAGAAGCGTACTCGAATGGGTCAAGAACATAAGCATTCTCGTCCGCCAGTAATAGTGGGTCACCCTGCTCAACCACAACAGGAGCATTGTCATCGGCCATTACAGCAGCGCCAACGGTTACATCGCCAATGTGAAGATCTATATCGTTACCTGGCGTGCCGTAGGGCATTTGACCCGCGTCGTTATTAAAAGCGATAGACAAATCCTGATTACCATTAAGGCCTGTCACTAGGTACTTATACGTTATTGCGTCATAGGTCTGAACCATTTCAGCGGCCACCATAGTCGCGCCAACGCTAACCTCCATTAAGGGCCACATCATTTCCAAATCATTCGCCTTAACGGTAATCGATACCAGAGCAGGATCAGGGAAGCTAAATTGCTGACTAGAAGTACCGTTGGTATACATGTTGTAGCCAAAGCCATCAAGCGCAACACCATCACCTTTAGTGCCGAAATTTGCACCGTTAACGGTGACTGCACCCGCACCAAAGCTATAGCCTTCAGCGCTGCCAGTACCCGAATTAGAACCGCTATCACCACCCGTTAAGAAGTCCGGATCGTTTTTAGCAACGCCAACCTGCACACCCAATTCAGAGCGATATAAAAATTGAGGACTCATCAAAACAGAATGGAATGCCCAACGAAGGCCTGAATCACTGCCTGTAATCATCTGCGTGTAACGCTGACGCTCTTCAGCGCTTAACGGGCGACGGAAGGCCAAATAAGCAAAGTCATTCATAAACGCATTAGCGCACTGTGCAGACTGCGTATCGGCGCATGAGAAAGGCCATGCATTTTGATTCGCTACCGCCCAATCGGCAATTTTTGATGCGTTTTGATGGTAGGTTTCCATACGACCGTAAGCAATGGTCTCTTTGGCATGATTGGGCATATTGGCAATATTCGAATCGCCATCAACAACCAATAAAGCGTCATCAACCGGCGCATTAAACAACGCACGTACCGAGTTTTCGTACTCAAAAGAAGTCAACACCTTCATGCTGCGCTGGCCGTAATAAACAGGGTCGTCTGTTTCGCAAGTTAACGAAGCCTCTTCAATGTCTAGGCCATTGAACTGCCACAGATAAGCGGCGATATCGGCTGAGCATTGCGCATCACAACCACCAGCGGCATTTTTATACATAACTTCACGGATATAATCCGCCAAGCCATCAGCGCTGTTTGCGTAATTGCCATTGGTATAGGTAGGACTATCGAATTTGCCAACGATAAACTTATAAAACAAGCCTGTTTTGCTTACACCAAAGCTACCGTCGTCATTTATTGAATGGCAACCTTCACAGCTCTTCGCATTAGTACTGAACAACATTTCACCTGTTGCAGCATTACCCACGATATCGCTTGGCGCTGCGCTGCTTTGCGCCTGTGAGGAAAGCGATGAACTAGAAACCGCAACGTTAGAAGAGCTTTCGGTCGAAGTGCTCGATACCGCAACTTGAGAACTGCTCATAACATCTGAGCTTGAACCATCACCGGTCCCGCCGGTACATGCCGCTAACATAGCCGCAACTAGACATAACGATAAACTTCTATACATCGTAATTCTCCAAAATAAACTCCAAATTTTCATTTTTAAACATGGGCTAACAAGGCGCCAACAACCTTTTGGAAACGCAACAAATAATGCGCCTGTTCGCAATGCATTCATAATGAAAGAGTTCAAGATTTAGTCAATCCAGCACAACCTTATTTATCTCAAAGCTGTGAGCTTTTTAACAATAAGATCAAAAAAAGATCCAGCCCCCCCACCACCAAAATACCAACCAGATCACATCTGTAAAATTAATCGCCAACCAAAACCTCTTTATAACCACCCATTATTAGAGCCACCTCATTCAAGTAGCTCCCGTGCAGTCAATCTCTTACAGATCATTGCTTTGTAAACGCTTTCTCAATGCCCATTCATTCGGCTAGAATGGCGCACAGCTCACTTTGGGGACGTGGTACTCTTAATTTATGAGGTTCGCGTAGCTTTTTAGCAGCAGACCAACAGCTCTTGGTAGTAATGTTCACTTTTGGTAAGTAATGAGGCTTTGATGGAATTGGTATTAACCGTGGTGCAAGCGCCGCCCGACACGCAATCACAAAACCAACAATATGTACTCACAACAGCGGGGGGTACAATTGGCCGCGCCGAAACCAGCGCTTGCCACCTTCCCTGCCCCGACCGTGTAGTGTCATCACAACATGCCGCCATTCAATATCAAGGCGGCCAATTCTGCTTGGTAGATACCAGTAAAAACGGCACTGAACTGAACGGCAACCCCGCGCCAAAATCGGATGGAGCGCCGCTTACAAATGGCGACATCATTCAGTGTGGGCGATTCCAACTATCAGTCACGCTCAGCAGCGGTGAAATGGCCGCGCTACCGAAAGGACTGGGTGATGCCGACTTTCTCAGCAATGCACCCGCACTAAGTGCTGCACCAGCCTTTCCCGCCATTGCAGCAGCGCCCAGCGGTGGCTTTGCATCGTCAAACGATGCCTTTGCGGAAAGTATGGCTAGCCCCGTAAGTGATTCGCTGGACGATTGGCTAGGCAGCCCATCCGCTAGTTCGCCCGCGCCCACACCGACAGCCAACACTCCGGCAATCGCGGGGGCCATTGCTGGCTGGGGAACAGTAGCCGAAAAGAAAAAAGAAGATGTATGCCCGATAGAAGCCTTTGGTGGCGACGACCTCGTTGAGCCCGAGCGTGACATCTTTGGCAACCCAATAGGCGGCCATAAGGAACCCGCCGAAGACTTATCCGCCCCAAGTACTAACGCCTGGGAAGATGATGAATGGTGGAAAGGCGAAAGCGCTATTAGCCCTTCACCGGCCTCCTCCGCACACATTCACATCAATCCTGTTAGCGCGGCACCCACGGCTATGCCATCACCAACGCCAATCCCCAAACCTAGCTCAGCTCCCACATTTGCACCAACAGCCACAGATGCATTTGCTGGCTCGCACCAGAATATTGATGCGAGTAATATTGATGATGTCTTAGGCTTTGGTAGCGCACCCGCAGCCCCCGCAACCAACATGAAAATCGAACCGGCTTTTCCAACAGAAACGCCACAACAAGCGGTGCGAACACCGCCAGCACCCACCACAAACGAAGGCAGCGCGCAGGCGAACTCCAGCTTCGGCCGTGATTTGGGCGTTAACCCCAAAACTCAGCTCCCCGAACAAGAACTTCAAACGATCAGCGCCAAAATTATTAGAAACACTATCACCCGCCTAATGGAATTGATAAAAGCGCGCACCAACATCAAAAATGAACTGCGTGTGCAGCACACAACCCTGCAAGCACAAGACAACAACCCACTAAAATTTTCAGTAACATCGGATGATGCGATTGGTGTACTGTTCAGCGAAAGCCGCAGCACCTCGTTTATGGGCCCCGATGAAGCCATTGAAGATAGCTTCGATGATTTATCCGACCACCAAATGGCGGTTATGGCGGGCATGCAAGCCGCTTACGAGCATATGTTTAAGCAATTCAGCCCAACCAAGCTCGAAGCATTATTCAATACCAAAGGCGGCCTGCTCGGCAATAAGCGCGCCGCAAACTGGGAAGCCTTCCAAAACCACTACCAGCGCTTAATCAACGACAGAGAAGCGACCTACAACCAGCTATTCGGCCAATCATTCGCCAAAAACTACGAACAACGGCTTGCCGAATCCAAAGGCCAGCGCATGGTACGCACTCCGAATCACGGCGAACAATAAGCCGTTAATTACAGTAAAAAAATTATTTTAAATACTTTCATTAATCGTGATACAAAAGGCTTTGATATGAGACACCCTAGTTTTCCGCGTTGGATTAACTTCAAAATCGTTATTCTCGTTTGTCTGGGGGTCGCTTTAGCTTCATGCCAAACATCACGCAAAGCTCTAGACCTTGAAACTATTGCCACTTTAGATATCTATACCGAAAGGGATGTGAACCCTGACGCCGATAATCGCGCCTCACCTGTCGTCGTGAAAATATTTAAACTCACTGATGATCGCCGTTTTAAGCGCGCCGATTTTTTAAGCCTTTATGAAGGTGCCGATAATCGCTTAGGCGATAATTTGCTGGGTGTCGTAACGCTAAAAGAACTCGCACCCGGCGAAGTTCGCCAAGAAGTGATTAAACTTCCCGATGGTGCTCGTTTTATCGGTATTATGGCCGAGTTTTCAAATTACACGAACGCAAAGCCTTTATTGGCCTTAGAAATCGTTCCGCACAGCAACAATAAATATGAAGTGAGCTTGAGCAAAGCCTCAATATCACGCGTTGAGCGTTAATTAGCACTCAACAGCGACACATAAGCCACGCAGGCACACACCAATTAGACAAACCGTAAGGACAGACTCGATGTCGTTTGATAATAAAGTGATTTGGTCTGAGGGAATGTTCCTCAGACCCCAGCATTTTCAACAGCAAGATAGATACATAGATCAGCTGCTGAAAAATGCCCTCACCCTCAGCCAAGAAAACCTGTGGGGCATTCAAGATATCGCCATCGATAGCGAGTTATTACCGCTAGGTAAAGTTTCTGTCACTAATATTCGCGGCGTATTTTCGGACCAAACAGCGATAAACGCGCCCGATTCACAAACACTGCCCGATATCTACACGATCCCAGAAAATACACGCGACACTATCGTGTACTTGTGTTTACCACTGCGCCGCCCGGGCACGCAAGACTCCATTTCTGATAGCGATGAAGCACCCAGTGCTCGCTACCAAATGTTTAATTTTGATGTGCGCGATAGCACATCAACCGCAACAGAACCCGTACGTATTCAAATCGGTAAGCTACGCACCTGCCTCAAACTCGGTAGCGACGACCTAAGCGGTTATAGCACAATCGGCATTGCTAAAATCTTAGAGCACACCGCCGGAAACCCAATAAAGCTAGACCCCAACTTTATTCCGCCAACTATGTTTTGCAGCTCCTCGGTGCAGCTTTCGGCTTACCTTGAAGAAATCGTGGGCCTGCTTAAACAACGCGGTGATGCGCTAGGCAGTCGCTTAAGTGATTCTGGCCGCAGTAACTCATCAGAAATTGCCGATTACTTACTGCTGCAAATCATCAATCGCTCCGAGCCCTTTTTAGAGCACCTGCGATCACGCCACCAGCTCCACCCTTTGCAACTTTTTGGCGAACTTTTACAGCTGGCCGGCGAACTATCCACATTTTCAAGCACCACAAAACGCCCAGATCCAACACCGCGCTATCAACACAACGACTTGCAACAGAGTTTTGCCGAGCTATTCCAATCACTGCGCCAATCACTGAGCACCGTACTGGAACAATCGGCCATCGCGCTGAATTTAACTGAGCGAAAGTTCGGTATTCACGTAGCGCCTGTAACCGATCCATCACTGATTCGCACCGCCAGCTTTGTACTCGCGGCTAAAGCGAGCATGCCCACTGAAATTTTACGTAGCCGCTTCCCTTCTCAAGCGAAAGTTGCACCGGTAGAAAGTATTCGTGAATTAATTTCATCGCAAACGCCCGGCCTACAAATGCGCACACTGCCTGTTGCACCGCGCCAAATCCCCTACCATACCGATTACGTTTATTTCGAGATTGAGCGCTTCGGCGACCTATGGCAAAGCATGCAACGCTCTGGTGGCTTTGCTGTTCATGTCGGCGCAGAATTCCCCGGCTTAGAAATGGAACTATGGGCAATAAGGTACTAAATCATGAGCGATAGCCCTTTTCACAACAACAGTGGCCAAAACCATACCGTACTGGTGCCGCGTCCAGGTGCAGCAACTGTAGTGCCCGGTGGAGCACAAGGGGCAGCGGCGCGCAGCCCTATCACCCCTAATATTGTGACCCCATCTCACCAACACAATGATGGCCCTAAAGCCGAAGCAAACTCACTGCCTTCTGCTGCCTTAACGCTGCTATCACTGGTTGCGAACCTGCAAGCAACCCCCATGCACGATAACGTGCCCAACTTGCACAAGCACATTACCGAAGAGATCAAAAACTTCGAACGTACGGCCAGCACTGTGGGCGTATCGCAAAACACGTTGCTCGCAGCACGTTATTTATTGTGCTCGGCGTTAGACGAAGTTGTGCTCAATACCCCCTGGGGAAGCCAAAGCGGCTGGAGCCAGCATTCGCTTCTGAGCCTGTTTCACAAAGAGACTTCGGGCGGTGAAAAATCTTTTGTGATTTTGCAAAAAATGATGGAAGCGCCAGGGCAAAACATCGAAATCCTAGAACTCTTCTTTCACTGTTTTAGCCTCGGTTTTATGGGGAAATATCGCTTCAACCGCAGCGGTAAGGCCGAGCTAGAGCAAATACAAGATAATCTCTATGCAACGTTACGTGCACACAGGCCAGACTTCGAAAGTGATCTCTCGCCCAACTGGCAAACCAGTACCAACACCAAGCCAGGCTTAGCCAAATACATCCCGCTGTGGGTCATTATTTGTATTGGGCTTGCCGTTTTAGTGATGAGCTTTAGTGGTTTTCGCTATTGGCTTTATCAGTCCAGCATACCGGTGAATCAAACCATAGAAACCGAAATGCACGACAGCCAACCCTCCAACAAGCCACGAAAATTTACCGACTAACACGCGGTTATCACCACGTAGCTAAAACGTAAAACCAGGAAGCCATCGCTCGCTTTTCACGGATACTTGTATGAAATCGTTTTTTAAATTTATTACCAATAAATGGGTTATCGGCATTATTGGTTTAATCGCTTTTTCTTTCTTTGTTTGGCTAGTCGGAGACTTTGTTAAATTTGGAGAGGACAACGCAAGCCTTAGCAGTACACATCGCATTATTATTATTGTGCTGGCATGGATTATCTGGCTCACGTGGATGATCAGCCGCGCCTTATTCGAACGCAGCCAAAACAAACAGCTCTTCAACAGCATCGAACAGCAAAAAGGCGACGACGACGGTCTATCTGCCAGCGATGAAAAATCCATGATGGAAGCCGACGAACTCAGTGGTCGCTTTCAAGATGCACTACAAAAACTACAAGTATCACGTTCGTCAATTTTCGGCAGTTCACGCAGCCTTTATCAACTGCCTTGGTACATTATTATTGGCCCACCAGGCTCAGGTAAAACAACCGCACTGATTAATTCCGGCCTAGAGTTTCCTCTCGCCGATGCTACCGGCGAGCATAAATTGAAAGGTGTAGGTGGAACCCGTAATTGCGATTGGTGGTTCACTAATGATGCCATTCTTATCGACACTGCAGGACGATACACCACTCAAGACAGCCATAAAGTGGTCGATCAATCATCATGGACAACCTTTCTCGACCTACTGAAAAAATTCCGTAATCGCCGCCCAATCAACGGGATATTACTGACCGTTAGCCTACAAGACTTAATGCTCAGCACACCAGAGCAGCGCCAACTACAAGCCAAAACACTGCGTACTCGTATTGATGAAATTCAAAATCATTTAGGCATTCGCGCGCCTGTTTACATGATGTTAACCAAGGCCGATATGATTGCAGGCTTTAGTGAATTTTTTGCCGGCCTATCCAAAAACGAACGCGATCAAGTTTGGGGGATGACGCTATCCCTAACCGCTGAACAACCCGCCAGCATGTTTCGCCATGAATTCAGCCTATTGATAAAACGCCTTAACCAGCGTGTTTTATCTCTGGTTAATAACGAACGAATCATTGCACGTAAATCGCGCATTCAAAACTTCCCTCAACGCATGGCCGAACTGAGCGAACCCTTACACGACTTCATCTACCAAACCTTTTCCGCCAACCGCTTTGGAACAACCCCGTTACTACGCGGCGTATATTTATCCAGCGGTACGCAAGAAGGCATGCCCATCGATAGAATGATGGCGCATATGAGCTCGGCCTTTAACGTTAAAACAGCCGCTAGCGCACAAGAAAACACAGGGAAAAGTTTTTTTGTTTACACTTTATTTAAAGATGTGATTTTTCCTGAATCAGAATTAGTAGGAAGTAATGTTCGGGTTGAACGCTTTATTAAGTGGGGCCGCCGCGGAGCCATTGCTGCAATACTGGCCACCATCGTCGGCTCCATTACGGTTTGGACAACTGCCGTGGGGCAAAACAAATCCCTGCTCAACACCGTTGATGCGGCAGTAAAAGAGCATGATCAAGCCGAGAAAAATGCAGGTCAAGGCATCGAGCAATTACTCGCAGCGCTTAACCCTTTACGCAAAGCCAGCAATGTCTACAACCAAAGCGAGCAATCCTATTTAAGTGGTTTGGGGCTTTACAGTGACGGTGTTGATGAAGCCGCCGACACGCTCTATCAAACGAAATTAAATACACTACTACTGCCCTCGTTTGCAAAATTATTAACGCGAGAACTGCGCACAATGCCCGCTGATGATGCGCGCCTGCTCAGTACACTAAAAATCTACTTAATGCTCTTCAACCCCGAGCATCAAGATAACGAGCAAATCACGAGCTTCGCTCAAGATTACGCCATCAGCAACCTGCCCGTCACGGATGAGCAACTGCTGCAGTGGTTAGAGCACCTCAAACAATTATTAGAGCAACCGCTCACTACCGATTTACCCATGGACGAACTCACCGTTGCCACAGCGCGCCAAAAGGCACTCCAGATTCCACCGGCTTTGCGTTTATACGATGCCATCAAAACATCACCTCAATTTTCACAGCCCGTAGACCTCTACCGCCAAATGGGTGGGGATACATTTCTCTTATTTGGTATCTCCAATCAGTCGCCACTCTTTAAAATGCCAGCAGCATTTATGAAGTCAGGCTTTGACAAAATGGATCTGTCTATCGAATCACCACTGGCCGACGGTTATTTTAATCAACATTGGATATGGGGCTCAGAACAACAAAGTTTGTCTGAAAAACAAAAGCTGGAAGTGGCAGAACAGTTAGAGCGATTGTACTTAACCGACTACGCCAGCCAATGGCAAAACTTGATGAATGGGTTAAACCTTAACGAGGCCAAAAACCTCAACCAGCTTTCAGATCAGCTGTATGAGTTATCGAATCCAGCATCATCGCCATTAAAAGCCATTATTGAAATCGCCAGCAAGAACACTAAATTTACGAATATTATTGACGGCGTAAAAGAAGAGAACGTCCGCGTTGGAGTCATGGGTACCAAACCAATAGTCTCTGCTGCGCAAATTGCTCGCTCTGCCAAGTCAAAAATATCTGGCGCCTGGAACGATACCCAAACACGTAACTTAGTTGAGAAACAATTTACAGAACTACACGCGCTCACAGTAAAAAGTGAACGTGCGCCCGCGCCACTGGATGATTATTTAGCGGTTATTGGCGAACTCAACGAATACTTATTGGGTATTAGTGCAAGCCCCGACCCTGATGAAGCAGCATTTAACGCTGTGCAAAAACGCTTTATGGGCCAAAGCGATGACCCTATTCGCAAGCTGCAACTAAAAGCAAAACATGCGCCGCGACCACTAAGTGGCTGGCTCAACAACCTATCTCGTAATTCATGGCAGTTGCTCGTCGGTTACAGTAAACGTCACCTCGACCGTGCATGGCGCTATCAAGTCGTACCCGAGTGCCAAAAGACGATAGACAATCGTTTTCCTTTCACGCTTACAAGTAGCTTAGATACTCACGCCATGGCGTTTAATGACTTCTTTGGCAATAGCGGCTCACTGCAAATGTTTTTTGATCAATACCTGACAGATTTAATTGATCAACGCCGCTGGACCCTCAAAACCGTCGACGGTATGACATTCCCAATCAGCCCATCCACGTTACGCCAATTAGAGCGCGTACAAAGTATTCGCAAAGCCTTCTTTAGTGGCGGCGATGTGGCATCCGCTCAGTTACAGGTAACGCCATCAAAACTGTCGTCGAATGTGCGCCTATTCACCCTTGAAATTGGCGGTACACCTATGTCCTATTCGCACGGGCCGCGCACACCCAAGAATATTCGCTGGACCTTAGGTGAAACCACGCGAGCACGCATACTCTTTGAAGATTTAGACGAAGCCATTCATCAAATGCAATACGATGGTGATTGGGCTTGGTACCGTTTAATCGCAGACATGAAAAATAGCCCTTCAGGCCGAATTGGTGCGCGCAAAATCACCTTCAAGCAAAACGGCCATGATGCCATTTACCAATTTGTGAGCAATAGCGGCGAAGACCCTTTAGACATGACACTTTTTACACGTTTTAAATGTCCAGAATCGCTTTAAGGAATTGACTGTGAATAAATCGTTAGGTTTTTTTGGTAAGGTCCCCGCGCACGGGGATTTTATCGAACGCGGATTACCACAACCGTTTGTCAACGCGATGGACGAATGGCTGCAAGGCGCTATTGCCTGTAGCCAAGGCGCATTGGGTAATGACTGGCTGTCCAGCTACCTCACCTGCCCCTTATGGCGCTTTGGTTTTGGTGAAGGTGCCCTTGATGAAAAACAATGGTTAGGCGTCTTATGCCCCAGCGTAGATAGCGTAGGCCGTTACTTCCCACTGGTTATCGCTACACAATTGAAACATGGCAATATTTTCGCAGCCTTCCAGCGCAATAGTGCATGGTTTGATGCCGTAGAAAATTTAGCGCTATCCGTGCTTGAGAACGGTTTACAAGCCGATGAAATTGAAACGCAGCTGAATATGATTTCACCCATAGAGCAAGAAGATAATCAGCCAAGTAAAATCGAACAATATGGATGGCTAGTGAACGGTAATAGCGCAGAAGCTTATGGGCATTTACTGAGCGCGAGCCATACGCAATCGGCCGTGAGCTTGTGGGAGACGCGCGGTGGTGAAGCCCAAAACGCAACGACCTTCATAGCGAAAAGTATGCCGCCAGCACACTATTACACCCTATTTATAACCGGCCGCTGGCAACTACACCAGAATACATTTTAATGTAAGCCATCGCCCTCATCACATATGGACTTTGTCTGCTTGTCGCCTGAATAGCTATTGCCTTATCATGCGACGCAGTCCTCACCATAAAGATGACTCCGGTACCCTTATTGCGTAACAGCATTTAATCTCCGGTGTTTACACCGCACAATTTATTTACAAGGAAAAGCATCGTGCCGCTTGATTACATCATTGACCTTGATCAGCTACTCGCCCCTATATCAGAAGAGCAACCCCACGGTACCGACATCCGTGAAGATCGCTCTCCGACCTCTAGCTATTACCGGATCAAAGATGCACGCAACGAAGGCCGTGCCGCCGAAAAGTCGTCTATTCTAGACCCTGATGTAGATACGATTACCCCATGGCAAACAGTTATTAGTGAAGCTGAAAATATTCTAACCAGCACAAGCAAAGATATAGAAGTCGCTTGTTGGTTGATTGAAGGCATGATTCGCCTGCATGGATTTCCCGGCTTTCGCGACGGTCTCGTACTGCTCGATAAAATGGTTGATCAATACTGGGACAACCTTTATCCAGAGCCTGACGAAGACGGTATTGAAACGAAAGTAATTCCAATAACCGGCCTCAATGGTGAAAGCGGTGAGGGCACACTACTAACACCAATGCGTAACGCCCTGCTATGCGACCCCTACACCGACACCCCCTTTACCTTTTGGGAATATCAACAAGCCCATGCAGCAGATAACATCCCCGATGCCAAAGAAAAGGCAAACCGTAACGATGAGCTGGGTTACAACCTTGGCGCAATTCGAAACGGGATTCTAACCGGAGACGGGAAGTTTTTTACCCAGTTCGTAGAGATGCTAGAAGAGGCCCAAAGCGCCTACCAACACCTTGGCGAATCACTGCGTAAGCATTGCGGCCCCGACACCCCGCCCAGTAGTAACATCAGTAACCTACTGGATGAAATTATCCGCACCTGTAAATTTATTTTCAAAGATAAATTAGTTGTCCCAAGAACAGAAGAAGTTGCACCCGAAAGCTCTGCCCCCTCGGCTGCAGAAGCGACAACCCAATCGGTAAACACGGGTCAGTTAGTCACTACGGTTGTTCGTGAAGGCGCAATTATTGATAGAGAAGACGCCCTGCGTCGCCTAACCGATGTGGCCGAATATTTTCGCCGCTATGAACCCCACACCCCCATTGGCCCAGGTCTTGAGCGGATGATTAAGTGGGGCCGCATGACCGTAGCAGAGCTTATGTTAGAACTACTGCCTGATGCCCAAGCCAAAGGAATCTATTCGCAACTGACGGGCGTCATGCTCGACGGCTCGGATACCCAAGCTTACGTTGCTCCGCCAGTAACCGCAAAACCTACAACACCGGGCACGGCAGCAGAGCCCGCAGCCAAATCTAATGGCGCGGCAGAACCCGCAGCCGCAGAGAAAAAGTCCGACTGGTAATACGGTAAATTAGTCAAAACACAAACGGTAACGCACGTGGTAACATGTGCCGCCAAGTAATACTTGAAACTTAGTTTTTTATAAACGCAACGTGCGCTTTCGCGCAGAAAAAGGAGACTCAAATGTCTGAAAGCATCCACAATAAATTGAAACGCGTACGCAAGCCGCGTGTACATATCACCTATGATGTCGAAGCGAGCGGCGGAAGCGCTGAAAGGGAACTCCCTTTTGTAGCTGGCGTAATGGGCGATTATTCTGGTGATAACGCCGCTATTCGCAAGCCGCTTAAAGAGCGTAAATTTGCTCAGATCGACAGCGAAAACTTCAACGATGTAATGGGTAAAGTAAACCCAACTCTCGAATTGCAAGTGCCTAACACTTTAGCTGACGACGGCTCAAAGATGTCTGTTGATCTCGACTTCAAACAAATGGACGATTTTTCTCCAGAAGCCATTGTTGATCAAGTAGAGCCGCTTAAAAACTTATTAGCCGCACGTAACAAGCTGCGCGATCTAATGAGTAAAGCCGATCGCTCTGAAGACCTCGAAAAGGTTCTGGAAGAAATTCTTCAAAATACTGACAACGTTGCCAACCTTTCGAAAGAACTAGGCTTGGATAAAAAAGATGGGGAAGCTGAATAATGAGTAACGATGCCCTTGAAACAAGCGCAGAAGCCGGCGCAGAAGCTGCCGAAGGTGCTTCAGTAAGCTTACTTGAGCAAGCCATTAGCGCAACAAAGCAAACCTCTCCCGACGAAACCCAAGACCTGATCGCGAACTTAACCGCGCAAGCCCTTAAAGGCACGATCACTTGGGATCGCAGCTTAACCAATACGATCAACAAAGCGATTATCGCTATTGATCAAGCGATGTCTAAGCAATTGAGCGCAATTTTACACCAAGAAAAATTCCAAAAATTGGAAGGCTCTTGGCGTGGTCTGCACCACTTGGTCACAAACTCTCAAACCGGTAAATCATTAAAGATTCGCATGCTTAACGTCAGCAAAAAAGAGCTGTCTCGCGATCTAGAAAAAGCCGTTGAATTTGACCAAAGCCAAACCTTTAAACGCGTCTACGAAGATGAGTTTGGTACTGCCGGTGGTGAACCCTTCTCAACCTTAATCGGTGACTTTGAATTCGGTAACAACCCTGTTGATATCGACTTACTCACCAACATGTCTCACGTTGCAGCCGCTGGCTTCTGCCCGTTTGTAACAGCTGCGGGTTCTGAGATGTTTGGTTTTGACGAGTTCACCGAACTCACTAAACCACGCGACCTTGCCAGCTCCTTTGAATCACAAGAGTACATCAAATGGCGCAGCTTCCGTGCCAGCGATGATTCGCGCTTTGTTTCTTTGGTTATGCCGCGCGTTTTATCTCGCACCCCTTACGGCGCTAACACTAACGCCATTGAAGCCTTCAACTTCGAAGAGTTTGAAGTTGATGAATCAGGTATGTCCAAGCCCGCCAAGCACAGCGAATATTGCTGGTCTAATGCCGCTTACGTTATGGGTACTACATTGACCAGTGCCTTTGCTGAAACCGCGTGGTGTACAGCAATTCGTGGCGCTGAGGGCGGCGGTAAAGTTGAAGGCTTACCCACTCACTTGTTTAAAAGTGACGACGGTGATGTCGATCAAAAATGTCCAACCGAAATTGGCATTACCGATCGCCGTGAAGCTGAGCTATCTGAAATGGGCTTCTTGCCTTTGTGTCACTATAAAAATACCGATTACTCTGTATTTTTTGGCGCACAAACCGCTCACGACCCTAAAGTGTATGGCGACCCGAATGCAACGGCAAATGCCAGTATTTCTGCCCGTCTGCCTTACATCATGGCAACCTCACGTATTGCCCACTATCTAAAAGTAATGGCACGTGACAAAGTTGGCTCATTCATGCAAGCCAGTGAATGCGAGCGTTGGTTGAACAAGTGGATTTCGCAATACACTAACCCCAACCCAGACGCCAGTGCCGACATGAAAGTCAAGTACCCACTCCAAGAAGCGCGCGTTGAAGTTAAGGAAATCCCTGGCCAGCCAGGTGCTTACAATGCTGTGGCATACTTGAAACCTTGGTTACAAATGGAAGAGCTTACAGCGTCTATGCGCTTAGTAGCCAACATCCCAGCCAAGAGCTAAGTCTAAATAGGGGCAAGGTTTCCACCCTGCCCCTATTCTTTTACCTCGCCACCATTTTTACAACTTTTGCAATTCAATACCCTGCGGCCAAAAACCGCGCTGACCGAGATATTGCGATTCACAAAGATGTAAAAACATAAAGCCCTACTTGCTATGATACCTTCAAGCCAAGACATAAACGCCGTTGATAACTCGCTGATCAACAATGAAAGTATCACAGACTACAACACTCTTTTTTCGACTAAAAACACCTCTAGCACAGCAACCATTCAGCATTTTATCGAAGCAACATCAGATCGAGATGCACTAGAATTATGGACCAAGCTTTGCGGTATTAACGAAAAAACATGCCCTTTAATGAATTTGCTTACCCAGCAAATTGCCGATATTGACGAGTTAATCAACGAACAAATTAACGTCATCATGCACCACAAACGTTTCCAAGAAATGGAAAGCCGTTGGTTGGGATTATGGCATTTGGTTGAGGAGTCAAGTCACGCCAAGAATATTAAAATCAAACTCCTCGATGTCAGCTGGCGAGACCTTTGCCGCGATGTCGAGCGGGCATCTGATTTTGAACACACACGCCTTTTTCACCTGGTCTACAATCAAGAATTTGGCATGGCCGGCGGTGAACCCTATACCGTATTAATCGGCGATTATGCCGTAGCACACAAGCCAACCAAAAATACGCCACACGACGACGTCTACACACTACAAATGATGTCGCATATTGCCGCAGCCTCTTTTGCACCTTTTATTTGCAGCGCCGCACCAGAGCTTTTTGGTATCGATAACTTTGAAGATCTCAATCCTCAAATTGAATTCCGCCAGATTTTTTCACACCCTGAATACATTCGCTGGAATAGCTTACGGGCACAAGAAGACTCACGCTTTGTCGCCCTTACGATGCCCTCAGTATTAATGCGCCAACCCCTTAATACACAGTTTTCCGCGTGGGGTAATTTTCGCTTTCAAGAGCATTGCGAAGGCAACACCAATCAAAAATTTTTATGGGGCAATAGCAGTTTTGCCTTTGCAACAATACTTATTCGTGAATTTGCCGATATCGGCTGGTTCTCTCATATCCGAGGGGTCCCACGCGACCACGAAGGCGGCGGCCTGCTCACGAGTTTTTCGGCACCACACCACACCGTTGATTCAACACCAACGCGCACTAAAAGTGTAACGCCAGCCATACTCACCGATTCAATGGAGCGACAACTGTGTGAACTTGGGTTCGCCACCCTTGCACAGGGCTATGACTCACCCTATGCCGCATTCACCAACTGTCCATCCATTCAACAGCCCCATAACTATGGCAACAAGTCTGCCAATGCCAACGCACGTATTAGTAGTATGTTGCAGCATATTTTATGCGGCTCTCGTTTCGCGCAATACGTTAAAGTGATTATTCGAGAAAAAATCGGGTCATTCAGTAGCGCCGAAGATTGCCAGCGCACGCTGCAAAAATGGTTTGATCAATACACCTCCGGTCGTGATGACATGGGCTGGGAAATGCTAGCGCGCAAGCCCTTACGACGGGCCCGTGTTCAGGTCATCGAAACCCCAGGGCAAATGGAAGTGTATCAGTGCGTTATTTATTTAAAAAACCACTACACAGTCGATCATCTTGTTGCAGAACTTAAGTTATCCACGTCTATTAATAAAAATGCAGTGGGGCAAAATTGATGAAAGCCAGCGATAAAAAGCAGCTACTTGCTCCGTTAATGGACAGACTCCTAAACGACAGTAAAACCTCTACGTACGCTCGCCCTCAAGCGGTCATAGCACAAATACGCGAAAGTGTAAGGCGCGACCTAGAGTCACTATTTAATTCCCGCTCTTGCACGCACTCACCCGCACGAAAACATACGCATTTACAAAAATCACTGCTGAACTTCGGACTGCCCGATCTAACGACCATCAACTTCTCATCAAAAGATGACCGCAAGAACTTTTGTAACCAAGTAGAATCAGTGATTAAACATTATGAGCCCCGCGTG
This sequence comes from Marinagarivorans sp., assembly GCF_982758155.1. Taxonomy (NCBI): domain Bacteria; kingdom Pseudomonadati; phylum Pseudomonadota; class Gammaproteobacteria; order Cellvibrionales; family Cellvibrionaceae; genus Marinagarivorans; species Marinagarivorans sp. Next base: position 19,235 of record NZ_CEXWTU010000058.1, read on the forward strand.
AAATCAGCCAAAGTGAGCATCGGCGATAAAGTCGACGTAGAAGATCCTACTATTCGTTTTCGCGTAGAAGCTGTTTTGCATGTAAGCCCATCGGACGAAACCATTGTTTTTGACTCCGCTTTTAACCCGATTAGCCAAGCAGTCGATATCTCAGAAATATCCTAATGAGTAAAACTTAATGACGGACAAGTTACTCCAATACTACGAAAAGGAACTGGCGTTCTTACAATTGTCAGCCAGTGAATTTGCGCGTAAACACCCCGGCGCTGCCAGCAGTTTGCAGATTACTGAAGATGCCATCAACGACCCTCTGGTTAATCAATTGGTCTCTGGTGTAGCCTACATGAATGCACGCATTCACCAAAAGCTGGACGACGACCTTCCTGAGCTGAGCGATGGCATTTTAGATACGCTATACCCACATTATCTACGCCCAATTCCATCGCTCAGTATTGTGCAGTGCCCGCCACTTGAAGATCTCGATAAAATACATCGCCTGCCAGCACAAACAGAACTGCAAACCGACAACGACGCCCACGACACCTGTAAATTCACAACCAGCTATCCTGTCGACATTAGTCCCTTTAGCGTAGATAGCGTAAAACTTGTACAAAAACCATTTATTGCTCCAGGGTCAAACAGCGCCCCCAACGCTGATGCCGTATTAAAAATTAGCCTGAAAACGTTCAGCGAAGCAATCACCTTTGCCGATCTCGAGCTAGATTCGCTACGCTTCTTTTTAAAAGGCCCCAAGCAACACACGCTACCACTCTACGATTTAATGTTAGCCGAGTGTGAATCCATCATTATCGCCCAGTCCGACTCCGATAATGAATATCGTCGACTACCTACCGACAACCTACAGCCTGTCGGCTTCAATAATGACGAGGCATTACTGCCCTTTCCGGACAATTCATTTAGTGGTTATCGGCTACTGAGCGAGTACTTTGCGCTACCGGAAAAATTCCTCTTTATCGACATTAAAAATCTGACTGAAATAGCACAAAATATCGATGGCGATAAGCTCTGTTTATACTTCTACCTCAAACGCCATGATGACGAGTTAGAACACCAAATATCACCGAGTATGTTTGCACTTAACTGCACACCGGCCATTAATTTGTTTCCACATACGGCCGACCCGATTCGTATCACTCACACGGAATACACTTACCCCATAGAGCCCGATGCGCGCCACCACAATTCGCTAGAAGTCTACTCTGTCGATGCCGTCGCAAGTATTAATGACCGCGGCCACAAAACAGATTACAACCGTTTTTATGGCACCAACCACAAGCAAACAAAAACATCGGCCTTTTGGTTTAGTAAACGCAAGGAAGTCACCGAAGGCGAGCACGGCAATGAATACGCCAGCGAAGTGGAGTTAGGCATTGTCGATTTAGACTTCAATCCTTGCGATATCAACAACCAAGCACTCGAAATCAAATTGCATTGCAGCAATAGAAATCTACCGAAAAAATTACCCACCAGTAATGGCCAGCCTTACCTCAGTATTGTTGAAGGTAGTGCGCCTATCGAGAATATCCGTTGCGTTGTACCTCCCACCGAAAGTATTCGCCCACCGCAAGGCAAGCGCGCTTACTGGCGTTTAATTTCGCACCTGAACTTAAATCACTTATCCATTACTCAGGGCAATAGCTCACTAGAAGCACTCAAAGAAATTTTGAGGCTGTACGACTTTAAAGATTCAGCCAGTACCCGTAACCGCATCGAATCAATTCAGGAAATAAAAACAAAAGCCATTACCGCCCCCATTCAAGTTGATGGCACCATTGCGCTGTGTCGCGGCACTGAAATTGTTTTAACACTGGACCCGCTCATGCTCAACGGTGCCAGCATTTTAGCTTTCGCCAATTTATTGAATCATTTTTTTGGTTTGTACTGTTCGATTAATTCATTCACCAAGCTCAGTATTAAGCTGTCAGGTAAGGACGGAGTGCTCTACAAATGGCCACCACGCGCCGGCGAAAAAGCCTTAGTGTAATTGAGCAGCTAGTTCAAGAACCTTACCGCTTTAATTTTTATCAAGCGGTACGGACGATTGAACATGCTGCCGTTAAAGCACGGCAAACGGATAATACCGTGAGTGCACCGCTATCCCTGCAGGCTCCGCCTTCGCAGGAATTTTTGCGTTTCAAAACACGGCAACAATTATCTTTTTCGCCTGCCGATATCGTCAAAGTTTTTCAAGACGATAATAGCGAGGCCGGGCCACACGCACCCGAAAGCCAATGGCAAATGACTACGGCTTTTATGGGACTTACAGGCTCGCAGGGCGTATTGCCCTACCATATGAGCGAAACAATCCTACGTGAGCTCAAACACAAAAATACGGGGCTGCACGATTTTTTAGAGATATTTAATCACCGCGCCATCACAATGATGTACAAAGCCTGGGCCAAATACCAAATCCCCATTAGCTTTGAAACCCATAAAATTCGCGCACGGCGCGGCAACGACAGCGCAACCCACGCACTGCTTTCACTGATGGGGCTTGGCTTGCCTTCACTGCAATACCGCCAGCCCTACAGCGACGAAAGCTTAATTCCGCTTTCAGGGTTTTTATCACGCAGCACCTGTACAGCAAGCGGTCTAGCTAGCATGATTAAGACGCGCTTTGGTTTTTCTGCCGAAATAAAACAGTTCACCGGAACCTACAGCGAGCTCACCCCCGATATTATGACGCGCCTGGGCTCGCAGAATAATGCACTAGGGCAAAGCACCTTTTTAGGCTCAAAGTGTTACAGCTGCACCGGTAAATTTACTGTCGCCCTTAAACCGAACAATCACGACGAATTTGATTCGCTAGCCCCCGGTTCACCGATGGTACGTGCATTAATTTCGTTTATCCGCCAAGCGTCAGGACCTGAATTGATTTTTGATTTAGATGTATCCCTCGCCGGCGAAAGCATTACCAACACCCAGTTACACCAAACACGTGAGTACGCACCCACTCTCGGCTGGAACACTGTACTTGGCACTGCTGATAAAGCATTATCTTCACTATCCGTGCGCATGTCGTCGGAGATTACACCACCAGATGACACGCTGCCCATGGCCAGCTAAACCTGAATGACACAAGGAAACCTTTATGATTAGTATTGATCTAAAATCGCTCGTAAATAAAATGTCGCCCTACTTGCGGGATTCGCTAGAAGGCGCTGCAGGCATTTGTATTTCTCAAGGCCAGTTTAGCGTAGAGCTAGAGCACTGGGTCTTAAAAATATTAGACCAAACCGATAACGACCTTTATCAATTATTATCAGCGCACGATGTAAACCCATCGCACCTAGCCAAACAATTGGCCGATAGTATTGCTCGTTTTAAATCAGGCAGTAGTCGCCCTGCGGCATTGGCCCCCTCAATTGTCGAAGCCGCTAAAAATGCTTGGATGCTTGCCTCGGTTGATTTTGGCCACGACGCCATAACTTCCGGTCACCTCATCACTGCACTATTATTAGACGACACCCTAAAACGTCAGATTACCGAATCTTGCCCAGAACTCGCCAACATCCCTGCAGAATCTCTGCGTAATGGCGCACGTGATGCCTACGGTCAAACCGGCGAAAGTAAACGCGCAGGTACTATTCAATCGGCACCTGGCAAAGCCGGCGGCATCTCAAACAGCAAAACGCCCACGCTCGATAAATACACCATCGATTTAACCGCCAAGGCCAGAACCGGGAAAATGGATCCCGTGCTGGGTCGCGACGAAGAAATTCGTCAGTGTATGGATATCCTCACACGCCGCCGCCAAAACAATCCCATTCTTACCGGTGAGGCCGGTGTGGGTAAAACAGCGGTAGTCGAAGGTTTAGCGCAACGTATAGCCGAAGGCGATGTACCCGCCGCACTACAAAATATTGCATTGCGCACACTCGACCTTGGTTTATTACAAGCCGGCGCCAGCGTGAAAGGCGAGTTCGAAAATCGCCTGAAATCAGTTATCGAAGAAGTACAGTCTTCACCAACTCCCATTATTATCTTTATTGACGAAGCCCATACGTTGATCGGCGCTGGCGGTAAAGAAGGCCAAGGCGATGCCGCAAACTTATTAAAGCCGGCTCTTGCGCGTGGCGAATTACGCACCATTGCCGCCACCACTTGGGCGGAATATAAAAAATACTTTGAACGCGACCCGGCATTAACCCGTCGCTTCCAAGTTG
>NZ_CEXWTU010000059.1:0-23237 GCF_982758155.1 Marinagarivorans sp.
AATGCCCAGAAAATAATCAATTCGCCTTTTGGTGGGTCTTATTTCGAGCCCACCTGAATAGTTACTAAAGTTTTAATCTTTTGTCTTGATGTCGAATTGTTATTTTTCGTAAAACTGCAAAAAAGGATAGCTATATCACTTGATCTCATTATTTCGCATAATTTGATCAGCTTCGACTAATGAGTGCGACTTGCTGAGGTATTTACTTCAAGTGTTCTGTACACTCGCAATCATATAAAACATCTTCGCCCCTCTTGCGGCAGTTTTTTAAAAAAATAAATTCAAGTTGAGATTTCAAACATGCGTTTTAAATTGTTGTGCGTTTTATTCTTAGTTTTTATAGGCTTCTCGCAAGTCACTGCTGCGCAAGAGTGTAGTGCGGTTGCCGCGACGCTTGAATCTCTAGAGGGGGTTGGGCGTGTTTCCCCTGAAGGTGGAGACGAGTGGCAACCTGTTCGGCTAGGTCATCATTTCTGCTATGGCGATACCTTTAAGGTAGAAGAGCTTCGCGCAGTTTTACGGTTGGAGAATGACACTCTCGTAAAGCTTAATCAGGGTAGTGTACTTAAGTTTGTCGCGCCTAAGGGGAGCTTTTGGGTTGAAGTGGTTGATGGAATTGCGCATTTCATTTCGCGCACGCCAAAACGTTTTACTGTTAAAGCCCCGTATTTGAATGCAGGGGTAGAGGGAACTGAATTTATAGTTTCGCATGATGCTGATCGCGATACCGTTAGTGTTATTGAGGGGGTTGTTGTAGCCGAAAATACACTTGGGAAAACCCGCCTGCAAGCTATGCAGCAGAGTTTTGCCACTCAAAATAGCGCTCCTAGTCACGCGCTGGTGATCTCACTGCCGGACGTGGCCGACTGGAGTCTTTATTATCCGCCAGCCTTTATCCCTACAGGAGTAAGTTCGCCCGCTGAAAAAGCTTATTTAAGGGGTGATTTTTCGGCTAGTTATCAGCTGGCGTTAATCGAAAATAATGCCGACATCACGGCAGCTTTAGCGTTGTTTTATGGTCAAGTAACCGTGTTTGATGAGGCGATACTTTCGGCTAGGCCATTGGTCTCGCAGGTATTGCTGGTATTTCAAAGCCTCGCTAAAGGGAATAGCTCAGTAGCATTGTCTGATAGTGCGGCGTTAGTGGCTACGCATCCAAAGGAGCCAAGTGCGCTACTGGCTTTAAGTTATGTGCAGCAGGCAGCGGGTGAGCTGCTTGAGGCGTTGGCTACTGTACAGCAAGCAAAATTACTGAGTGGCAGTGCTATTGTTGAATTGCGATTGGCTGAATTAGCCCTCATAAACGGTAAACAGTCACTTGCGAAGCAAAGTTTGAAGAGCCTCAAACAAGCGAATTTCTATTCGAATTATGCCGATAGCTTACGGGCGTTAATTGCATTGCAGAATAACCGCAACCGTAAAGCTTTTAAGATTTTAAAAGCATCGGTAAATCAAAACCCCAATATTCCACTTTCACAGTTTGCTCTGGGCTTAACTCATATTCGTTTGGGCAAGCTAGAGGCGGGCAGGCAAAAGTTAGAACTTGCAGTCGCTTTAGATCCAAGCAATAGCCTTTATCGCAGTTATTTGGGTAAGGCTTATGCCGAAGAGAATCGAGCTGGTAAAGCTCAGGATCAATTAGATCTCGCAAAAATATTGGACCCCAATGATCCTACTCCTTGGTTCTATCAAGGCCTAAATCAGCAGGCCAATGGCGAATATGCCGGCGCTATTGATTCGTATGAAAAAAGCTTAGAGCTAAACGACTCTCGTTATACCTATCGTTCGAGCAATGTTCTGCAAAATGATGCGGCGATTAAGTCTGCCAATATTGGTACGGCCTATAGCCAGCGAGGTTTGAAGAAAAAAGCTGAGTCGTTGGGTTCTGAAATAATTAGTGAAGACCCTAATAGTTATGCTGGACATCGATTGTTGGTAGAGGCCTATTCCGATGATAGTCAGCGAGAAGCTTTATTGGCATCATCACGATTAAAGGCAACGATATCTCAACCCCTCGGAGCTAAGGCATTGCCTATTGGTTTACTTGAGCCTGGATTGCGGACGGCTATTGGTGCATCGCCGACGGATATCGGGATTTCGGAATATACGCAATTATTTATTGAAGATGGTGTTGGTGGGCATGCGACCTTATTGGGTGGTAGTGAGGGATTGCGAGCTTATGATGTACTTGTTCAGGGGAAGGGGGAGCAGGTGTCGATTAATCTAGGGCAGTATAGGTATGAAACCGATGGATATAGGGCGAATAATGATGTGTCTTATTTACTGTCGAATGCGCTTGTTCATTGGATGCCGACAAGCGATTTGTCTTTGCAGTTTGAATTTAGCCGATTTGAGTATGAACAAGGAGATTTAAATAATAGTTTAGACGCCGATGACTTCCTGCCTGGTGTAAGGGATGTCGGAGAATCAAATACGCATAGGCTATCTCTTAATTACTTGATTTCGGAACAGCAAGGTATTTTTGTTAATTATTTTGGCAGGCGTCGTAGTTCCAACTATAACAATACTATTTCTTATGTGGTTGATGATGTGGAGGAGTTTTACGACTCTACAATTGATGATCTTTCAAATGTTGAACAGTACGATATTCGGTATAACTATAGGGCTGGTAAGCTAGGCTTTATAGTTGGTCTGAATTATCTTAAGTCAAATTTTTTCATGAAAGAAACTTATTTTGGCTATCCTTTTGAAGAGGAAGAGCATGTAGGAATGAAAAGTATCTACTTCGATTTTACTACTCGGTTTAATAGCGGGGTTTTCTTGGATTATGGGTTTGAAGCTTCTTACCTGGAGCAGTTTATGGGCGAAGGAATAAGTGCGTTGAGTCGAGAGTTTTCTGATGGTTTTTTGCCTTACATTGGGGGGCGGTGGGATTTTTTTTCAGGGATGTCTCTCCGAGCTGCGTATTCGGAATCTTATTCTTTTGATTCGAAAACCTATGTCAACTTAAAGAAAACCAATATTTCTGGTTTTTCTAGAATTCTTGATTTTTCTAGTGGAACTAAAGTTGATCTCATTGGTGTTGGCTTCGATTGGAGTCTTGGAAAAAAATATAAGCTATATTTTGAGAGTAAAGACTACAGTTTATTAAGTTCTGTTTATGCGGCTACAATTGATGGTTCCCGTTACAATGATCTCCCTGTTGGGTTGAGTTCGAATACCGCTTGGATTGAATATACTAGCTCCGTAAATTCTGCTATAACATTTAAATTGGAAGAGCAGAAATATAGTAAGGAGGTTGGTGAAAAAAATATAAATCATATTCCGGCATATCTTGACTCCAATTATGTTGATGTTGAATTTAAGATAGTTCCGGTGATCGGAGTCGATATTTCTTTTCTTGGTAGGTATTTGAAACAGGAGTTGAAATTTTCAGGGGGTGGATCTAGTCTGCATGAGGAGGTAACTACATTAGGCTTTTATTGTAGCTATTATATGTTTGGTCGTCGCGGAGTAGTGAAGGTCGGAGTGAATAATTTGACGGATAAAAAATATTTAGTTGCCGAGCAAGCTCTATTTTCTGATCGTTCTGGTAAAACAGACTATGCACATGGGCGTTCTTATTTGGGTAGTGTCACGTATAACTTTTGATTATAGAGCACAGCCCTAATGTCTCGTTAGGGCTGTTGTTGATTAAGGTAGGGGGCATCCTGGTGGGTAAATAACTCTTGTCATTCTTCCCGGGCGACTAATAATTAAGGGGTTGTCACATGTTGCTTGCGCGTGTGCTTTTGGAATTAGATTGAAGTTAATTAATTTGGCGGTTTTTATGTCATCGAATGTTAGGAGCAGAAACCCCCCTGTAGCCATTGACCCCTCAAATACACGTTGAACAACTTTATCGTCAACACGAACTAGTGATTGACAAGTTTTTGATTTACACTCTTGCCAAGGTTTCCCCTCGGGAGAAAAGATGTTCACGTTACTTTTTGCATCAACAGACAATAAATATGCCGGTGCACCAGTTGGTGATGGTAAATCTAACTTTGTTTGATTGCCTTGGCAGCCCACAACAAGCACGGCTACAGCTGATATCAGCCCTAAAACTAGCCATCTCGGTGAAATTTTTCTTACGTTAATTCTCATTCTTAGTCTCCTAATGGTTGTTACAGAAATATTCTTGCCGCATAGGCTTTGTATGCGATCAAAAGCATGTTAATCGTACAGCCATAAAAAATATACCTTAAGTTATGTGAAAAATGCCCTTTACATTTTTGGCTGCGAAAAATAGTTCTTGAATCGGCAGCGCTTAATGTATGCGCTAGGGGTGGTGTTTTCTCAAGGCGCCTTGTGGTTATTACTTTCGCGAATGTGGAAGTTGCTGGCGCCGAGTAATGTTGGGTGTTTAATGTGTTTGAGTAGGGTGTGGGCAGAGCTGTGATCTCCTTGTGCCTTTTTTTCTAGTGCTAATACGAAGTTGGCGATGTCCCTTTGGGATTCAGCTGTTTCTTGCATTATTAGAGTGTACAAAGCTACAGCATCTTTTTTATTGCGTAGGGCGAATTCCCCTAGCTTGAGTAATCGCTGGTTTTTGTGAGTGCTGGTCAGTGTTTCGGCAATCACTTCAGAGCACAAAAACTCAGTACCCAAATCGCGGTTGAAGTGTTCGATGCGTGAAACCGTGTTAATAATATCGCCAACGGGGGAGTACTCAAAGTGCCCTTGTGCGCCTAAGTTGCCGAGTGAGAATTGCCCGCCATGCAGTGCAATACAGGTGGGGAGGTGTTGGGCAAATTCGGCGTTCGCACTAACGGATGTTTGAATTTCCATTACGGCTTTTATGGCGCGTTGGCACATGGCGTTATCAATATTGGAGCCTGTCCACATGGCCATTAAACTATCACCTACAATATTGCCTATAGTGCCGCCGTTATTCTGTACGGCAGCGATTAGCTCTTTGTAATAGGCGTTCATCAGTTGGTGCAGGCTTGCGGGTGGTAGTGTTTCGGACAGCGAGGTATAGCCCTTAATGTCTGTCATCAATACAACACCATGGACTAATGTGTGCTGTTTTTCTAGGGTGTTTATATTTTTGCTTAAGGCGTTAGCCGCTTCGCTGGGTAGATATTGCGTGAGTGCATAGCGGATATGGCTGAGGCGCGTTCGGTTAAGGCAAAACTGGCGCTGCAGTTGTAATAGGTTACCTAGCGCAAGCGCAAACAATGGCAGTGTTAACGGCAGCGCGTAATGGTGGTGGCTAAAAGCGTAATGGCTGGCGCTGATGTAACCGCCCAGTAATAGGCTTTGTAATACTAAATGTAACGAAAAATAGTGATACCAAATACCAAAGCCGCCGATAAGAAAACCCAGGCAAATAAGGGTTTTAAGCCACTGCGGGGGCTTTTGTATATCGTTACCCTGACGCAGGTTGGCAAAAACGGTTGCCGATATTTCGACGCCACTCACATCAATGCCGGTATCGCTGGTATAAATAGTACTGTAAGCATCTTGCTGTTCGGTTTGATGGGTTTCTAAATAGCCGATATAAACTGTTTTGTCTTTAAAGTGCTGGGCGAAGTCTGCAGTAGATAACGCTAGTGCTTTATCGATATCGATATTTTGAAACGTTTTTGCGCCGCCAAAGTAATTTATGACCAGGGGGGCGGTACGAGAAAATAATTTAAATAAACGTTTGTTTTGTTTTTTGTTGGCGTGATTGTAAGGTCGTTGTGCTTGCATTGTGTGTTGGCGAAATTGTTGTGCACGTTCTGCGGGTGTGGCTTTTTCTGGGAAGGGCAGTTGGGTTAAGCTTTGCCAAAATTGTTTTTGATCGGGTAGCGGGGTAAGCGCTAATACACCTAGCAAAGGTTGGCTGGCTTGCGGGCCAGAACCAAGCGCTGCAAATAATAATGTATTCGTTACGTTGTGCGCAGTTTTGGGTAAGGTGAAATGGCCTACCCCTAACGCACGCTGTGCAAACCGAGAGAGCGGTGGAATCGGTTCTTCAATATCGACAAATCCGTTTGCGAGTGCAACCTGATGCCGTTTTAAATAGGTGTAAAGTAATACGTTACCGTTATTTGCGATGGCGGTTTCAAATGGTTGGTCCTCTTGTTCGGTACGCGCTGCTTTAAAAGCGACATCAAATACAACAAGCTTCGTTTTTGCGATACTGAGTTTATCCAGTAATTGTGCGTATAGCGTGCGCGGCCAGTTATGGCTATGTCGCGAAAGCCCCATGCGCTCGGCAGCGCTCGCGTTTAAGCCAATAATGATGATGTCTGTAGGGGCTGGTAGCGGCCCGCGCCAGTGAAAAAGTGTGGGTAAACTGGTGCGGTTTTCGATGTGATGGGCAATGGGCGAAAGGCTAAACAAGGCAATAAAGGCGACAGCAATTAACAGGCATAGGTAGCGAGCTGTGTTTTTGGGTGTTAATTTTTGTGAATGTGTCGCAAGATACGTCATTCTTTATGGATCCACGCCCGTCAGGATGGCCAATTAAATACATAAGGGACGAGGAAACAATATTTCATCCACTAAAGCTTGATTTCGCCCTCCTTACCTTCGGGCTTAAAGCGTTGCATGCCTCGGTAACTGCTCCATGCGTTACCCTACTGACCTATGTCCATATAGGCCTCGGCATGCGCCCCTTTTAAGCGCCTTGTAAGAAAGCCGCACTCTACGCCTAGTTGGATAAACTATTATAGCCTCGCCCCTAAAACCCATCAGAGATGCGGCCTATGCTAGAAAAAATTAAGTTGTTTGCAAAGATTCCAGCCGATTGCTTGGCGAAGTTGGAGCAAGTTTCTACTTTACGTAAGTATCCCAAGAACTCCATCCTTTTTATGGAGGGCGATGATACGGGACAACTCTATATTGTTCAAAGTGGATTAGTCTGTGTGTATACCGACGATGACGATGGCCGGCAGTTGGTGCTCAATTATATGGCAGAAGGTGATTATTTCGGCGAGCTATCGTTATTGGATCGGCAGCCGCGTTCGGCTTCTGCCCGCGTAACGGAAGACAGCCAGTTACTCACCATTTCACGCGAGGCGTTCCGTGCATTTTTACAGGAACACCCTGGTTTGTATGAAATGCTCATTGTTGAGTTGGTGTCGCGCATCCGCGATCTGACATCCAATGTAAAAGATATGGCGTTGCTAGATGTTTATGGTCGTGTAGCGCATACATTAGAGCGTTTGTGCCAAGAAAATAACGATAGCGCCCCGAAGCTCACTCACCAATCCATCGCCAATATGGTTGGCGCATCACGCGAGATGGTGAGCCGTGTTATGAAGGAATTGGTGGTTGGCGGGTACATCGGAATGGAATGTAAAAAAATACGCATATTAAAAAGCTTCCCTAAAAATTGGTAAGGCATGTGTGAGGCTGTTTGTATGATTGTTAGGGGCGAGGTAATAATAGTTTGTCCAATTAGGCGAAGAGATCGGCTTTCTTATCGAGGCGCTCGAAGGGGCGCATGCCGAGGCCTATATGGACATAGGTCAGTAGGGTAACGCATGGAGCAGTTACCGAGGCATGTAACGCTTTGAGCAACGAAGGTAAGGATGTCGAGATCAAGCATTAGTGGATGAAATATTGTTTCCTCGCCCCTTATGCGCATTGATAATGGAGCGGGTCTCTTGATTGCGTTGGCTGCAGTACTAAGTTGAAATGACATTGTTGAACAGGCATGTGTTGCTGCGGTGCCGTTATTTTTTGTTCGTAAAGTGCAATTTGGTGAGCCGATTTCAATGCCGGTATTTTTATGACGTAAGCCGCATTTGCGCGCTGCCTGCTAGACCAATCGGACCATGTTAGGTCTAGGTTATGTGGAATGTGGTGAACAAATTGACGGTAAATGGTATCGCCATCGCTGCTCTTGATTTCGATCCAATAGCCAATAATCGAAGGTTCCACTGCGTGTGATAGCGGCTCCCCTGCAGGCGCGCTATCGCAGTGGTGCTCTATTCGTTCTACGGTGAACAGGCTTTGGTTAGCGCGAACGTATAAATACAGTGTGTGATTGTCCATATCATCTCTCCGTGTGAAGGTATCGTGTGAGCGATTCCCATTGCAGTGAGGAGAGTATGGATTGTTGAAGTAATGCCTTCTGTAGAATAGTACCGATTAAATTGTGAAATATTCACATAAGGGTTGGCGCTGGTCTAAGCCTCTTCGGACATCTTTTGCAGTAAATCCGCCACCGCCTTCTTGGGCGTTTTTGTCAGCTTTTTAATCAGGTGATAGGGAATATGCTTAATGGCGTAGGTTTCGCGAATGTGATCCAGCATGCTTAGCCATAATTTTGCGGTCATTTCGGCGTCGTACAAAGCGCGGTGATAATCGCCCGCGCCTTCAATGGTGGCATATTCGATAAGGTTACTTAGTTTGTAGCTGCCAGCATCTTGAAAAATACGTTTTGCTAATAATAATGAGCAGCCGACATCGCCGCCAATAGTCAGGGCGCAACGGGCGAATTCTGAGGTTAAAAAACGTTTATCGAACGAGGCGTTGTGGGCAATTAAATTGCTGTTGCCGATAAAACGTGAAAACTCTATCATTACATCGGAGCAGGGCGCTGCACTATCCAGCATTTTATTGGTAATGCCGGTATAGCCTTCAATAAAACTATTAATGCGCATGCCGGGATTCATTAAGGCTTGAAAGCGATCTGTGATTTGGCCTTCTTCTAATCGTACTGCACCGATTTCAATCGTGCGGTCCCCTTGGTTGGGCGAGAGACCGGTGGTTTCGAAATCGAAAATAATGAGGCTATCGGCGCTAGAGTTATCGTTTGGCATAATAAAAATTTACTCAGTCTCGCGATTAAAACTTTTAAGTCTTAGTGATTTTATATACAGGGCTTCTACTTTTTCGCGAGCCCAGGGTGTTTTACGCAAAAGCTTTAGGCTAGATTTTACAGAGGGTTCAGAGCTAAAGCAGCGCAATGCGATGCGATCATTTAAACCTTCCCAGCCGTAGTGGGCTTGCAGTGCTTCCACAATGGATTGCAGTGTTTTGCCATGGAGTGGATCTTTATGCGGCGTGGTACTCATCGACGGGTGGACCTTTGTTAGGGGCGAGCATGAAATAAGGGACGAGGAAACAATATTTCATCCACTAATGCTTGATCTCGATATCCTTATCTTCGTTGCTCAAAGCGTTACATGCCCAGGCATGCGCCCCTTTAAGCGCCTCGATAAGAAAGCCGATCTCTTCGCCTAATTGGATAAACTATTATTGCCTCGCCCCTAACCTCCCGTTTTTGAATTCCTGGGTGCACGCTTGCCTTCGTTAAAAATATTTGCAATAGCCGGCTATTACGCCATATTTTGGCCTCGCCAAGCAAGGACCCACAAACCCAAATTCCAGCAACTTATTCCGTGCACGCCCCTTAGGCGTTAGAAACGTTGCAGTTTGCGTGCAATAGCGTGGAGCGAAAAGCCCGCTTGCTCGCTCAGGCTTTTGGCTGCGCCCGTGAGTGCTTTTAGATCTAGGCTGTAGGCGGAGTTTACAGGGTTGCTTGCGAATATGATCCAATTTCCGCTTTGGGTGTGGCAGCAATGCAGTTGTTGGAACTCCGCCCTGAGTGTTTGAATAAGGGAGGTTCGCCCTTTGTGCTCGTACCAGCAATTTAATACTAGCCAGCCGTTGGGTTCTAGCCTGGCTTTACACGCTGCGATGTAATCGTGGGAAAGCTGCGCATCGTCTACCCCTTCTTCGGTATAAATATCGCTCATGATAAGCGCGTAGTGGTTATTGTCGTAAGCTAAGAAGTCGGTTGCGTTTTCTTGCATAACCTCTAGGCGCGGGCTTTCGGGTAGCTCGAAGTATTGTTTGGCGACATCAATCACTAATTGCCGTAGCTCTACCACGCTTAAGTGCATTGCAGGGAAGTGGTGGTGTAAAAAGCGAGCCAGCGAGCCAGCGCCCAAGCCCAAAAGTAGCGTGCGGTTTGTGTTTGTGGCGTTGGGGTGTGTACTGGGTTGCAGCAGTGTTGCTAGCACCATTGCGCGCAAATAATCGAACTGCAGCTGAAGCGGCGCCTCTTTAACCATGCAGCTTTGAAAGTCATCGGCACCAAAAGAAAGGCGTCGATGGTTGCCGTCATCAATCACTTTAACGGGGCCGTATTCGTCGTATTGATAAAAAAGGGTGTTAATAGCAGCAGGCATGATTGAGGTTTTATGGCGAGTAGAGCTTATGCTAATGCATGGCCGAGGTTGAGTCGAGGTTTGAGTCTGTGTGCTCACCCTTAAATGCGATTCGCCAAAAAGGTGGCGGCTATGGGGGTGGGGCGGGGTATTTTTTGGCGACTTATTAATACGTGTTTTTTTACGATAGAGCGCAATCTTCTAGTGTTTTAAAAAATACCTAATTTAAAGACTAAGAAGGGCTTAATGGTTTGAAATGGTGCGCTTTAAATTATAAAAATTATGCACTTATACTTTTTGCGGCTGTTCGGAAAACTGGCCCACGGTTTGCGATAACCCTATTGAAAAGCCATGTTAGTGACAGTTGAGGTAGCGTAATGAAACAAGCAGCGATTAAACGTTTTTCTGTTGATGAATTAAAAGTGGGTATGTTTGTTTTTGCCTTGGATTGCCCCATGGTGACTACGCCTTTTTCGTTAGACGGCTTTTATATTCGCAGTGTGCGGCAAGTTGTGGAGCTTACGCGCTATTGTTGTTTTGTCTTTGTTGATGTGGCGAAAAGTCTAGCATTAAGCACCTTAGCCGAAGGCTTAGGCTTAATGCCTATTTCGACTAAGCCGGCATCTAACCCCAACCCGCAGCCTACACGCTGTGCCCGGCAGACAGTAACCGTTGTCAGCCGGCAGCGCAGTAAAGTACGTGCTGGCGCTAGGGGGAATGCCGCGTGGGTGATGGTCTTGGTGCCCTTGATGTTGAGCTTGTGGGTGTATGGCGAACCGGTGTTAAATCTTTGGGTTTAGTGCCTGTGGCCCGTGCTAGTGTTCGCGCGAGGATAAACCCGATAAAATGTCGCTATTGATTTCTTATTGGGATAACACATGACAGATGAATTGCCCCTAACGGGGTGGCGGGTGGCGGTACCCGAGTCGCGCCAGCTCGATGTATTGAACGATATGCTGGTCGTGCGCGGCGCCAATACGCTACGTTGTCCGTTGGTATCTATACACGATTGCCCCGATGAAGCCGCCATTAAAGCGTGGTTAACGCTATTTTGCTCCAGCCCTTTTGATGACATGATTATTTTGACCGGGGAAGGGATTCGCCGGTTAACCGGCTTTGCCGAGCGCTTTGAACTTCTGCCCGAATGGACGGCTGCCTTGGCGCGGGTGCGCAAAATTGCACGCGGGCCAAAGCCTGCCAGTGCGTTAAGGCCGCTAAAATTGAAGCCCGATGTGCTGGCGGCTGCGCCTACTACCGATGGTGTTATTCAGACTTTAAGTGATGAAGATTTAACCGGGCGGCGCATAGCGGTGCAGTTATACGGTGAGGAGCCTAACGAGAAACTGCAGTTATTTTTGACGGGTAAGGGGGCGGATATTTCAACCGTTTCGCCTTATGTGTATGCGTCTGATATTGAAGGTTCACAAGTTTCTGTGCTTATTGATCAGTTGATTGCCCAGGAATTGGATGTTTTAGTGCTGACGAGTGTGGTGCAGGTAAAGCGTATTCTTGCTGTTGCTAAAAGTGAGCAGCGCGAAGCCGAAGTGCTGCAAGCGCTAAGCACTGTGTGTATTGCAGCTATTGGGCCGATTGTTGCGCAACGTTTGGAAGAGCTGAATATTCCGATTGAGGTAATTCCGGATGAGAAATTCTTTATGAAGCCGCTTGTAAGAAAGTTGGTAGATTTTGTGGCATTAAACCCCAAAAATATTGCATAAAACTGTAGCTACTCAGGCATGCACAAATATTCCGGCAAATTGATTATTTTCTGGGCCGTTCAAGCCATCCTTGGGTACTATGCAAGCGTTCCTGACGCTTGAATACCCAGAAAACAATCAATTCGCCTTTTAGGTGAGCTTCAACCTGAGTAGTTACGTAAAACGACAGCCTAAAACAATTGCTAAAAGGTTTATTATGCCAACCGCATGCGCTAGACATATTCTTGTAAAAACTGAGGCTGAAGCCGAAAGCATAAAGCAAAAAATTGCTAAAGGTTCCGACTTTGGAATAATGGCGAAAAAACATTCCACCTGTAGCTCCTCTAAAAAAGGCGGGAATTTAGGGGAGTTTAGGCCGGGCCAAATGGTCAAAGCGTTTGATCAGGTGGTTTTTAAAAAGCCACTTCTTACGGTACACGGCCCTATTAAAACCCAGTTTGGGTATCATCTTATTGAAACAATTTATCGGGATTAGAGAAAACACTATGCAAATTTATATTATGGTCGATAACCCCGAATTCGAAGACAAAGAAGCGGATGCCGTTGCGGCGATAACCCAGTGGGTGGGTGAAGATAATCCCCATGCGACTTTGGTGCATGTGGCAGAAAGTGAAGAAGCCGAATTTAAGTTAGGCATCGAAATGCAAATTAAAGCGGCTAAACAACTTATCCCGCCGTTAAATGAATTTTATAAAATTGCAAAGACGTTTAAATGCGAGTTTGTTGTGGGTTCTATTGATGGTGATGACCGTGAAGATGTTTGCTTTTTTGGTTATGAAGAGGGAAGAGCAGACGCCTTTGAAGTGGGCTGTTATTTGGGGTTTGAATCCTAAAAGCTAAAAAGGGCCCTGCAAACAGGGCCAAAGTCCGAGGATGTCGGAGAGAAGGGGGCGTTATTGGCGGATGAAATATTGTTTCCTCGTCCCTAAGGGATGGTATTTTCGATAGCCGCGACCGGGCCAGAATTGCGACGGTTTACCACCTCTATGTCCACGCGGCGGTCGCGGGCGTATTGTTCAAATTGGCCTTGCTGTGCAGTTGATAAGCTTGCGCCATGTCCTTGCGTAATGATGCGTGAATCATTGACACCAAAAAATACCAGCGCGTTTTTAACAGCGTTGGCGCGTTCTGCTGCCAGCACATTGTTGTATTCATCGGTGCCTCTGGGGTCTGTGTGGCCGCTGAGGTTAATCATCAGGTCGCTGTTGCTGCGCAAGTGTTGCGATAATATTTCGACGCGGGCTAGATCTTGCTCGTTTAGGCTATCTTCACCGGTACTAAACAGTACTTGCAGGGCGAGCTTGTCGATGGTTTTTTGTTCCAGCGCGGCAATGGTGAGCTCTTGCACGGCAATTTCGCTATTCAGTTCTGTTAATTCTTGGTTGAGTTGTGACATCTGTATGTGTGACTCATCAAGGGCAAGTTCGGCGTTGTTGCCTTTACGGGTTTGATCGGCGAATAACATGCCTATAACGCCGCCAACCATAAAGCCTAAAGGCCCGCCGGCTGCTGCGCCGGCAATGGCAGCAGTACTCACGGTGCCACCTTCTAACCAGGATTGTTGGTTTTCGCTGCGGGCAGCAAAGGCTTGTGAACTGATGGTGCTGCTAAGGGTGGCAACGATGGCGATAGCGGCGGGTAGTTTGCGGTTTTTCATGGTGACTCTCCAAGCAATGAATAGGGATTAGCGTTTTTTAATAACATCGCAAGATTGGCTGTTTGCGATGTGATGGTGTTATTAAAGCGCTTAATTCTGGCCATCTTAGGGAGTTGTTGTGATGCTTCTGGGAATGATTGTGATGAAATCGGGCAGGCCAAAAAAAACCAGCGCAAGCGCTGGTTTTTAAAGTGGTTAATCACAGATGTAATCATTACATCGTCATGGCACTCATTGGCATCGGCACGGGATCATTGGGGTGATAAAACAAATAATCTTTCCCCATGAAGCTTGCATCGCTTTCGGTTGGGCTGCCGGCTTTACTGTGGCAAGCATTACAAACACCGCCGCCTACATCGGCACCACGGGTGGATATTGCGCTTGCATCGTTTTCAAGTAAAAACCACTCCCAGTTGCCATTGGCACTATTGAAATCACCACCGCGCTTAACCATGCCGTACAGGCGGGTTATTTGATCGTCTTGGGTTAATTCTTTCACAATGATGGTGCCAGTGGGGTAGCTGTCGGCTTCGAAGTGAGGGCTTGCGCTTCCTTGTTTTTTGTAGGTTTTGCGTACGGTATTTGTGGCGTGCGCGCCGTTGTTAGCGGGGCTATCTCCGGTTGTTGTGTCGATGAGTGTCCAGCTTTTGTAGTCTTGCAGGTCGGCGATTGTGGCAATAAATTCACTGGGCTTATTGAAGGTGTAATCAATCCCGAAGTCGTCGGCGCTTTTGCTGTGGCAGGCATTGCACGCGCCACCCATGAGTGTTGCTGAGCGTGCGGCGATATTGCCAGCCGGGGTAAGTGCTAACCATTCCCAGCCGTTGTGATCGGGGTTGTAATCGCCGCCGCGTTTAACCATAGTCAAAAGGCCGCCCATTTCAGCAAAGACCTTATCGCCATCTTGGGTGGTGAATGTTTCTTTAATAATGATCGTGCCTTGGGGGTATTCGTTACCGCTGAGCATGCCTGCTTTTTCATTTTGAAAAACGGCACGTGCAAACTCGGGGTTAGTCCCTTGGTGGGCACCGCCGATAAAAGGATTGCTGGCGCCAAGAGCGTAGTCGGTGAGTGTCCAGTCTGTGTAGTTCATCAATGAGGCTTTGCTGGCAACATATTCACCGGTGGTGTCGGTGTTGAAAGGCGCATGTTGGTGTTTGAAAATGTAATCAATGCCTTGCTCTCCTGCCGCTAAACTATGACAGCTATTGCAGCCCATTTCGGCGCCGCCACGCACAGGTTTGTTCTCTTCGTTTATGAGTATGCTGTGATCGCTGGGGTCGAGCATAAACCATTCCCAGCTACCGTTATCGCTATTGAAATCGCCACCGCGTTTTACCATGGCTACAATTTGTTCGACGCTATTATCTACCGAAACGTCTTTTACCAATACTGTGCCGATGGGGTAGCCCATATCGCCGGCATCGCTAGGGTTGGCTAAAAATTGTTTTTGGAATATGCGTCGCAATGGCGGGGTGTCGCCATTAAGGTGGGCGCCGCCAAGTTTGGTATGTGGCTGATCGGTGAATTCGACCATGTCCCAGCTTTGGTAATCGGCAAATAGGGTGTCGGTGGCTACGTACTCTGTGGGGAACGGAAACGAATAGTCCATGCCGCCGAGTTGTTCGGCGACGCTATGGCAAGCATTGCAGGCGCCATCCATAAGGTTATCGCCTTGGGCTACAACAGAAGATAAATCGTTGGCCAGCATGAACCACTCCCAGCCGCCATGGTCGCCGTTGAAGTCACCGCCACGTTTTACCATGCCCAGAAGGCCGCCTTCAGGTGCGAATGTTTTTTCCCAGCCGTTACTGCCCATGGCGTAGGTGAAGGTTTCTTTAACAATAATGGCGCCTTGGGTAAATTCGCCGGTGCTGTTGGTGGCAAGTTCATTCATGAAGGTTTTGCGGGTAAAGCTATCATCGTTACCTTTATGGGCGCCTTTAAGGCCTAGGTTGCTATCGCCGATGGCATAGTCCACAACATTCCAGCTTGTGTAGTCGACAAAGTCACTAATAGTTGCCTCAAAGCCATCGTCGATCATGCTGGCACTGGATGAGGTTGCGTCGCTGGAGTTACTTTGTGGCCTTTCTTTGTAACCTCCTCCGCAGGCGGATAGTGTTGCCGTTATTACGAGTAGGCTAGGGGCAAGGTAAGCCAGCCTGCGTTGACCGGTACGAACTGTATTCATGTATGACTCCCGAGGTTGTTGGATGCTCTGGCGCCATATTAGGATTATGTATTCATCGGCGCTTCGCGGCGGGAGTTTGTCAGTTAACGTGGTAGGTAATCCTCACGAAAGTATCACGAAACAGTGAAGTTTGTGTCACGTTGACTACATTAGTAGAGGGGTGGGATGAAGGTGTGGCAGGTGTATTCCACTGGCCGTGGCGCGGAAAATAACTTATGGGTTTATGGTTAAACTTTCTTCGTACTGAGATTGGACGCGGAAACTCGTTCACAGCGCTGGAGTTTATGGCGTCTGCTCTCTATAATTAGCGCGATTTTTTGGAGCTAAGGCCGGCTCAAATTTAGACAGTCACTCCAGTAGAGTACTGCAGAAGTCCCGTGAAACGGGCAATTCAAAGCATTTTGCGCAATTTGGTTTTAGCTCGAGGGTTAAGGCCTGTTTGCGTTTGTGCTGTTAATTTGGCCATTATTTTCGGTTTTTAACGCGAGTGAGCGTCATAAACCCACACGTTTTATCCATTTTTAACTTTAACTTTAACTTAGGCAAAGACGTATGAGAAAAATCCGTCAAGGGCTGGACTTGCCAATTACCGGTAAGCCCCAGCAATCCATTGAGGATGGTCCTAAAGTACGCTCTGTTGCAGTTGTTGGGTTTGATTACCACGGTATGAAACCCACTATGACTGTGCAGGTCGGCGACAAGGTCAAACTCGGACAAGAGCTTTTTTCCGATAAAAAGACGCCTGGTGTTATCTACACGTCACCAGCTTCCGGCACCGTTGCTGCAATTAATCGTGGCGAACGTCGTGTTTTTCAATCCGTAGTGATTGATATTGAAGGCGATGAAGCTGAGATATTTGCTCACTACAGTGCCGATCAACTGTCTTCACTCAAACGTGAAAAAGTGGTTGAGACTCTTGTTTCTTCGGGCCTATGGACGGCATTACGTACGCGTCCTTTTAGTAAGGTGCCGGCTGTAGATACCACGCCTGCGTCTGTTTTTGTGACGGCGATGGATACCACGCCGTTAGCCGCAGACCCTGCCGTTGTGATTGCTGAAAAACCCGAAGCCTTTACCCAAGGCTTGGAAGTGCTCAGCAAATTGACCGAAGGCAAAGTATTTGTGTGTCATGCCGATGGCGCAAATATTCCTAAAGGTAGCGCTAGCAATTTGCAGTACGAAACCTTTGCCGGTTTACACCCTGCCGGTAATGCCGGTACGCATATTCATTATCTTGATCCTGTTAGTGCCAGCAAAACTGTTTGGACTATAGGCTACCAAGACGTAATCGCTGTTGGTGAGTTGTTCACAACGGGTAAGTTGAACGTTGAGCGTGTTGTTGCTGTTGCCGGCCCTCAGGTTGAAAAGCCCCGCCTTGTGCGCACGCGTTTAGGTGCAAACCTAGAAGAGCTAACCGCAGGCCAACTTAAAGCCGGTGAAAACCGTCTTGTCAGTGGTTCTGTTTTTGGTGGCCGTACCGGTAAAAGCGTTTTAGGCTTTTTAGGTCGCTACCATAATCAAGTCAGTGTGCTTCTAGAAGGCCGCGAACGCGAGTTGATTCATTACTTGCGCCCGGGTGTTGATAAGTTCTCTGTACTCAATATCTACGTATCTAAGCTGACCAATAAGCTCTTTAACTTTACGACCAGTACTAATGGTAGTGAGCGAGCCATGGTGCCAATAGGTGCGTATGAGAAGGTGATGCCTTTAGATATTCTGCCCACACAATTGTTGCGCGCCATTATTGTTGGCGATACAGAAGTTGCGCAAAAGCTGGGTGCTTTAGAGTTGGATGAAGAAGATTTGGCGTTATGTACCTTTGTTTGCCCAGGTAAATATGAGTACGGCCCATTACTTCGCAACAACTTAACCCGCATTGAAGTGGAGGGCTAACCCATGAGTTTGCGTAAAATTTTAGATGGAATGGAGCCGCACTTTCATAAAGGCGGTAAATGGGAAAGCTGGTATGCCTTGTATGAAGCAGTCGATACTGTTTTTTATAAGCCTAGCGACATCACCAAAACAACATCACACGTACGCGATGGCATTGACCTTAAGCGTATGATGATTACCGTTTGGTTATGTGCATTTCCTGCGATGTTTTTTGGTATGTACAACACAGGCTTCCAAGCGAATACTATCCTTGCAGATATGAGCATGGGCGGTGTTGAAGGCTGGCGTGGCGCGATAGCGGCCATGCTTACGGCACACGATGCCGGTAGCATTTGGGACAACATGATCTTAGGTGCGCTTTACTTCTTACCTGTGTATTTGACGGTGTTTATCGTCGGCGGTTTCTGGGAAGTTTTGTTTGCCATGAAGCGTGGCCACGAAGTTAACGAAGGTTTCTTTGTAACTTCTATTTTGTTTGCCTTAATTCTTCCGCCTAGTATTCCGTTGTGGCAAGCCGCTTTGGGTATTAGCTTTGGTGTTGTTATTGGTAAAGAAGTGTTTGGTGGTACCGGTAAAAACTTCTTAAACCCTGCGCTTACCGGCCGAGCATTTTTGTTCTTTGCTTATCCTGGTGCGATGAGTGGTGATGCGGTTTGGACTGCTGTTGATGGCTATACCGGTGCAACTGCGCTGTCGATTGTTTCTTCACAAGGCGTTGATGCTTTAGCTCAACAAATGACTTGGTTTGATGCGTTCTTCGGGACTATTCAGGGCTCGATGGGCGAAACGTCTACTTTGGCGATCTTTATCGGCGGTGCTGTTTTATTGGCAACGGGTATTGCGTCACTGCGTATTGTGATTGGTGTGTTCTTAGGTATGACAGTCACCTCTTTACTGCTTAATTTTATCGGTTCCGAAACTAACGCCATGTTCGCCTTGCCGTTCTACTGGCATTTGGTGATTGGTGGTTTCGCCTTCGGTATGATTTTCATGGCAACGGACCCTGTCTCGGCTTCTATGACCAATAAAGGTAAGTGGGTTTACGGTGCTTTGATTGGTTTTATGGTGGTTCTTATTCGTGTGGTTAACCCCGCATTCCCAGAAGGCATGATGTTGGCAATTCTGTTTGCTAACTTATTTGCCCCTCTTATTGACCACTTCGTGGTTGAGTCAAATATCAAGCGGAGGTTAGCGCGTGTCTAGTAAAGATAGCATTGCAAAAACGCTTACCGTGGCCACGCTTTTGTGTGTGGTTTGTTCGGTAATTGTATCGACAGCGGCGGTTATGCTTAAACCCGCTCAAATCGCTAACAAAGAACTCGACTTTAAACGCAACATTTTATCGGCGGCAGGTTTGTTAGACCCAGCCAGCTCGGTAGAAGAGCAATTTAAAAATGTTGTTGTGAAAATGGTTGATTTAGAAACCGGTAAATTTTCGACAGAAGTGTCGCCTGATGGTTACGATCAAACCAAAGCGGCCAAAGATCCGAGTATGTCAGAAGCGCTGCCTAAGGCTGCTGATATCGCAAAGGTTCGTCGTGTTGAAAATTATGCCAAAGTCTATATCGCGAAAACCGATAGCGGCAAACAAGTGGTGGTATTACCTGTTCGCGGCTACGGTTTATGGGGAACGCTTTATGGCTTCTTAGCGGTAGAGGGCGACATGAATACTGTTGTAGGACTTGGTTTTTATGACCATAAAGAAACTCCAGGGCTGGGTGGCGAAGTAGACAACCCTCGCTGGAAAGCAATATGGCCAGGCAAAAAGCTATTTAATCCTGACGGATCTGTCGCTATTGCTGTTATCAAGGGATCGGTTAATCCATCAGCTAAGGGTTCTGAGTATAAAGTTGATGGCCTCTCTGGCGCGACTTTGACCACCAAGGGTGTTCATAACCTTATCCAATTTTGGTTGGGCGAAGACGGTTATGGTCCATTTATCGCTAACATGAAAAAAGGTAAGGCTTAGTTATGAAGGCTAAAGAATTACTGTTTAAACCTATTTTAGATGACAATCCCATTGGCTTACAGATCCTAGGGATTTGCTCGGCTTTGGCGGTTACAAGTAGTTTGAATGTAACCTTGGTAATGTGTATTGCATTAACCACGGTAACCGCATTCTCTAACTTTTTCGTCTCGTTGGTGCGTAACCATGCACCGGGCAGCATTCGTATTATTGTGCAAATGACAATTATTGCATCGTTGGTAATTGTTGTTGATCAGGTACTTAAAGCGGTTGCTTATGACTTGAGCAAGCAGCTTTCGGTGTTTGTTGGGTTGATTATTACTAACTGTATTGTAATGGGCCGTGCTGAAGCCTTTGCGATGAAAAACCCGCCAATCCCTAGCTTTTTAGACGGCATTGGTAACGGTTTAGGTTATAGCTTCTTCTTGATTATTTTGGGTGTTGTACGTGAGCTATTTGGTTCGGGTAAATTATTAGGTTTTGAAATACTTCCACTGGTTACAGAGGGTGGCTGGTATGTATCTAACGGTTTATTGTTATTGCCACCGAGCGCGTTCTTCTTGATTGGTTTAATTATTTGGGGCATTCGTGCCTTTAAACCAGCGCAAGTTGAGCACGACGAGTTCAAAATTGCACACAACAGCACTAAGACGGCGGAGGTTCTGTAATGGAAGATTTACTGAGTTTATTTATCCGCTCGATTTTTATCGAGAACATGGCGTTAGCTTTCTTTTTGGGTATGTGTACTTTTTTGGCAATTTCCAAAAAGGTTGATGCCGCAATGGGCTTGGGTATCGCCGTTATCGTTGTATTGACGATTACGGTACCTGTGAATAATGTTATTTATAACTACTTATTAGCGGATGGAGCACTGGCTTGGGCCGGTTATCCTGAAGTTGACTTGAGCTTCCTAGGTTTGATTTCGTATATCGGCGTTATTGCGGCGATTGTTCAAATTATGGAAATGGTTCTTGATAAATACTTCCCACCTTTATACAACGCGCTGGGTGTATTCTTGCCCCTCATTACGGTGAACTGCGCAATCTTAGGTGCGGCTTTGTTTATGGTAGAGCGCGACTACAACTTTGTAGAAAGTACCGTGTTTGGTGCTGGCTCGGGTGTGGGTTGGGCGTTGGCGATTACTGCACTAGCGGGTATTCGTGAAAAAATGAAATACAGTGACGTACCTGATGGCCTTAAGGGCTTGGGTATTACCTTTATCACTGTGGGTTTGATGTCTTTGGGCTTTATGTCGTTCGGCGGCATCGACCTATAACTGCGAGGGTAGCAATAAAATGAATATTGAAATTATTTTAGGCGTGGTGATGTTTACACTCATCGTGCTTGTGTTGGTCGGCATTATTTTGTCGGCTCGCGCTAAGCTCGTAGAGAGTGGCGATGTAACCATTTTGGTTAATGGCGAAAAAGAAATTGTAACGGCAGCCGGTGGCAAATTATTGCAAACGCTTGCGGGTTCGGGTTTATTTTTGCCATCGGCTTGTGGCGGCGGCGGTAGCTGTGCGCAATGTAAGTGTATTGTTGAATCTGGCGGTGGCGACATGTTGCCCACAGAAGCTTCTCACTTTACTAAGCGTGAAGCCAAAGAAGGCTGGCGCTTAAGTTGTCAGGTACCTGTTAAAGAAAACATGCACATCGAAGTTGAAGACGACGTGTTTGGTGTTAAGCAGTGGGAATGTACTGTTGAATCTAACCCCAACATGGCGACCTTCATTAAAGAGTTAACGCTTAAGTTACCTGAAGGCGAAAACGTAGACTTCCGTGCCGGTGGTTATGTGCAATTAGAAGCACCTGCTCACCATGTTTTGTTTAAAGACTTTGATATTGAAGAAGAGTATCGCGGCGATTGGGAACACTTTAAATTCTTCGAGTTAGAATCTAAAGTGACCGAGCCGGTGATTCGCGCTTACTCTATGGCGAACTATCCAGAAGAAAAGGGCGTAGTGAAGTTCAATATCCGTATTGCAACGGCTCCACCACGCACAACGGGTTTACCACCTGGCCAAATGTCTTCGTATGTCTTTAGCTTAAAGCCTGGCGATACCATTACTGTATACGGGCCTTTTGGTGAATTCTTCGCGAAAGATACCGATGCCGAAATGGTATTCATCGGCGGTGGTGCGGGTATGGCGCCAATGCGTTCACATATCTTCGATCAGCTTCGCCGGCTTAAATCTAAGCGTAAGATTTCGTTTTGGTACGGCGCGCGTTCATTGCGCGAGTTGTTCTACAACGATGAATACGATCAGTTAGCCTCAGAAAACGAAAACTTTGAATGGCATGTTGCCATGAGTGATCCGCAACCTGAAGATAACTGGGAAGGCTTAACGGGCTTTATTCATAATGTATTGTTTGAAAAGTACCTTAAGGATCATCCCGCGCCAGAAGATTGTGAGTTCTACATGTGTGGACCACCCATCATGAACCAGTCCGTTATTACTATGCTTAAAAACTTAGGTGTAGAAGACGAAAATATTATGCTGGATGACTTCGGCGGCTAATTTGTGTATTGCCTCGGCACTCCTGCAGTGAGTAGGTGTGCTGAGGGTTTAATATACTAGCGAATGATTTATGATTATTTTTTCTGAATATAAATTGATAAAAGCGAGGGCGGCGTGGCTGCTCTCGCTTTTTTGTTTTTTATTGGCCGCTTGCGAGCAAAAGCCAAGTTATGACTCGGTTGCCTATTCTGGCAACACAATGGGCACCACTTACAATATTAAGTTGGTTGTTAAGCCCGAGCAGCGGCGTGCCGCGCAAAATACACAGGCAGCGATAGATACACTGCTACTAGAATTTAATCAGAGCCTTTCAACGTACATTAAAGACTCTGAAATTATGACACTCAATGCTGCGCCCACACACGACTGGCTAGAGGTATCGCCGCGTTTTCTGGCAGTATTAACCCTAAGCCAAGAAATTAGCCGTTTAAGTGATGGCGCCTTTGATGCCACCATCGCACCGCTGGTGAACCTATGGGGCTTTGGGGCGGATTTCCGGCAAGACGATGCGCCAACGGATCAAGAGATCAAAGCCGCGATGGCCAAAGTCGATTTTACGGCGATTACAATTGATGCTGACGCATCAACAATCAAAAAGCAAAAGCCTGTAGTGCTGGATTTTTCGGCGGTGGCTAAAGGCTATGGCGCCGATGAAGTAGCCACTTACTTATGGCAGCAGGGTTTTCATCACTTTATGGTCGAAATTGGCGGTGAACTGCGATTACATGGTCATAATGCGCAGGGCATGCCTTGGCGCATTGGTGTGGAATCGCCATCGTCGGGTGGAAAAATCCGCCCGATTGCCGTGTCTGAAGTAGGGGTGGCGACATCGGGCGATTATCGTAATTATTTTGAGCGCGATGGTGTACGCTTTTCACACACGATTAACCCTGCTACAGGTAAGCCTGTTACGCATAGCCTTGCCTCCGTTACCGTGATTGCGGGTACTGCCGCAAAGGCCGATGCTTTGGCTACGGCGTTTAGTGTAATGGGCGGTGATAACGCTATGGCACTGGCAAGCCAAGAAGGCATTGCTATATATTTGATTGAGCGTTCTGGTGAGGATTTTAGTGTACGGCACAGTCCCGCTTTTACGCCCTACTTGTTAGAGCCTTAGGGGCGGGGTAATAATAGTTTGTCCAATTAGACGAGGGCGCCTACTTTCTCAACAAGGC
>NZ_CEXWTU010000060.1:0-23082 GCF_982758155.1 Marinagarivorans sp.
ATAAGGAGGTCGAGATCAAGCATTAGTGGATGAAATATTGTTTCCTCGCCCCTAAACACCAGCTCTCACAGTTAAAACATAAGCACGTAGTCTAAAACAGCATTTTGGTCGGCCTTAGAAGCCTCATTGAGTAATGTAAGACTTGGCTGAACGCCCAGCACGCCTCTGTGTACCTGCCGCAAAAAGACTGCGCTATTTTCACCTGATGGCCAATATTCCCTACCGCCAAGCAAAAGCTTTTTCAAAGGCGCTTCGACAGGAGAATAAGGTGGCGACATTTTAGCCTGAATAGTCTCTTGCTCCGCCTCAACACCCAACACCCTAAACCCCGACTGATAACCTTGATTAGATAGGCCACCATGACATTCGACGCAACCAAACGCACTAAATGCATCTCGCCCCTCACTCCTATCAGCACCTACACTCGTCTGCTTTGGTTCAAACAACGTCAGCCACTCAGCACTTGCCGCCGGCACATAAGCCGATGTTAGTAACAAAGAGGCTGCAAATAAACGCAATTTTTTAAGGGAGATGGAAGTCATAATCAAGTCAGTATTGTTATTAGATGTATATAACCACACAATCGAGGCCAACGCTGTTATCTAGTGCACAACGGCGACATTGTACGATGGGCGGAAAATACTTATTTCATATGCTTGAGCAAGCGAGACTTTAATGCCGGCGGTATATTTTTGATTGTTAAGCTATCGCTTTGCGCATCATAAATCACCGCATCCCCCAAACAACCCGAAGAAAAGCTCATACTCATCTGATCATTACGCCCGCTAATGCGCACATATTGCCGGAGCTGACCCGCATGAGGCACCAAGTCTGCAGGAGGCTTCGACTCATGGTTAACCGCAAATGTCTTAAATTCCTCGGCGCTGTCAGGCGTCACATTCTGCGATAAAGCCTCAAGCGTTACAGACTCACCAGCCTTACTTTGTTCAAGGCAATATTCCACCACTTTTTCACGGGTTTGCTCGGCCACCTCATCAGGAAGCTTTCTTGCGTACTCCTCAACTACCGCTAATAATTGCTCAGTCTGCTTAGCGGTATCAAGCTTATCCGTAAATCCAACGACCTTTTCAAACCACTCACTCAGCTCTTTTTCACCGGGTGCTCGAACAAAAGTTAGATACTTATTACTATCGCCCTGCTGCCACTCGGAGATATTAATTTTAGCCGCCATCAATATGCGGGAAGTATCGAGATAATGCGTATCATCCAGCGACATATCGCCATTAACCGCAAACCCCGACTCATGAGCAGCAAGAAACAACCAGCACACCTCGCCAGCCTCTAGTGCCTCATGAACAAAAAAGCAGTAAGCATCCAAAACCTCCTCAGTTTGAGCGAGCAACACATCCGCATGCTGCAGCCACTGCTCGGTAAACTTTAAAAAACTAAAGGCTTCGCCCTGCCATCCACTTAGCCATGCAGGCAACGGATTTTCTCCGGCCGCATCATTAAAACGGCCATACACCTTACCGCCCCGCTTAAGCCAAGCATGCTTTAAGGCGCGCGCGCAGTCTTCCGTTTTACCCGTTAGGGGCCAAGCTTCGCTGCATAGCGTTTTGACGACCGGCGCCGATGGTGATGCGCGATACAACCGGTGCGCGATAATGGTTTTAAAAGCCACGAGGACATTCCTTCAATAAATTAGTGAGTTTCTGTTAGCGCCTGATCAATAGCGCGAAGAATTTGTACTACCTCCAACTGGGAGTGTGAATAATTTACAAACGCCTGCTCTGCCACTGGCGCTATAGCGCAAGCTGTAGGTAACGACCCCTCTTGATCGATAACAAGTTGAATTTTTGGTACAAAAACAAACTGCAGCCACTGCTCTAGCCTTAGAGTATCAACACAAAAGGGTAATGTGCTGCCTAACGCAGTCACGCTAGGCGCATTAGAGCCCCATAAGCCCGCGCGACGAAGTGCCAACTCCAACTCAAGAAGAGCGGCGCGAACGAGATCATTCCTGGAAATCATGAAATCATGAAATCAACAATTAAGCTCCCGCCGAAAAGGCGGCAGTGCATCCAATATTGCCTTGCCATAACGCTTCGTTAATAAGCGCTTATCCAAAATAGTAATAACGCCACTATCCGTCTCTGAGCGCAACAACCGGCCACATGCCTGCACTAATTTCACCGCAGCGTCAGGCACACTCATCTGCATAAAGGCATTACCGCCCTGCTGCCCTATCCACTCTGCCATCGCCGCCTCAATGGGGTCATCAGGAACAGCGAAAGGAATCTTGGCAATAATGACATGCGCACAGTAATTACCCGGTAAATCGACGCCCTCAGCAAAGCTGGCCAAGCCAAAAAGAATGCTCCCTTTTTTGGAGTCGATCACCTTTCGATGATCACTTAACAGCGCTTGTTTGGAGGCCGCCCCTTGCATCAAAACACGACCCCGCCAATCTACAGGTAGAGCCTCGAACACCTGCAACATCTGTCGACGCGAAGCAAATAACACTAAAGAACCCACGTTAGGATCAATAATTTCTGGCAGCAGTTCGATCAGACTTTGCGTATGCAACTCAGCATTTTGAGCCTCAACGGCACGTTCAGGCACTCGTAACACCGCATTTTTATCGAAATCAAAGGGGCTCGGCACCACCTCAAACACGGCATCTTTTGGAACACCTGCGCGCATAGAAAACCGATCAAAGGTCCCCAGCGCCGTCAATGTTGCCGATGTCGCAATCGCCGCGTAAGCCGGCTCCCACAGGTGTTTTGACAAGGTGTGCGATGCCAACACCGGACTTGAAACCAATTCAAAGTCAACGGCCTCACCCTGCTCGATTAGCGTTAACCAACGAGCCATAGGCCAACTGGGATTGGCAGCACTGTGTGCAAAACTTTTAAATAACTCCTGAACACCCTCTGCTCGCGTCCACCAGCTACCGACCATACCAAATGCAGCCTCACAACTTTGCTTATCGACCGGGCTGTGCTCGTCTTCTAGCAACCGCCCCATTTCATCGGTCAGCTTTTCAAAGGCCTGCGCCAATTCGGTAAACACCTCTTCCCCTGCGGCACAAACCTCACCAATATCCGCTGGCACCTCTCCAGAATCAAAGCGGTAGCGCACAGTCGGCTGATTAGCATCCATCAAGGGGATCAAGGATTTAAGCAATGGTGGCAACAAATCAACACACTGCCGAGCATCCTTTAAATACTTCTCCATCCCCTGAGCCCGAGCCACAACGCCAATAGCCGAAGCAAACGGCTCCATAAAGTTTGCCCACTGCCCCTCCGTCTGGCCAAGCCAACGACTGGTCGCCACCACCCGAGCATGGGCCGCAAAATGACTCAAGGCCTTGTCAGGCAAGTGATGCCCTTCATCGAAAATATAAATTGTCTCGCTAGGTTTAGGTAAAATAGCCCCGCCACCGAGCGCCAAATCCGCCAGCACTAGATCGTGATTCGCTACAACAACATGCGCCTCATCCAGACTCTCTCTCGCTTTAAAAAAGGCACAATTACGGATATGGGAACAACGCCGTCCAGTACATTGGCGGTGATCCGTTGTCACGCGAGACCATTGCTCCTGAGGGATCTCCTCCTTCCAGCTATCGCGATCTCCATCCCACTGATTGCCCGATAACTTTGTAATCATCGAGTTGTATAAGGGAAGGTCCGAATCGCTAGGCCCAATCTCTTCATACAAGGGGATATAAGGATCATCATCATTAGCCAGCAAGCGATCGAGTTTACTCAAAC
The DNA here is from genome assembly GCF_982758155.1 of Marinagarivorans sp. Lineage (NCBI taxonomy): Bacteria > Pseudomonadati > Pseudomonadota > Gammaproteobacteria > Cellvibrionales > Cellvibrionaceae > Marinagarivorans > Marinagarivorans sp. The sequence goes on from NZ_CEXWTU010000060.1 coordinate 3,735, forward strand.
ACAAATAACGACCACGCCCTTTCGCCAGTGCATAATCAAAGGCCAACTGCGAATGCTTGCGAACATCCGGTAAGTCTTTGAACATTATCTGCTCTTGCAGGGCAATCGTTGCCGTAGAAATAACGACTTTTTTATCCAACATTCGAGCCACAGGAATAGCCGACAATAAATAAGCAACGGTTTTACCCGTGCCCGTGCCAGCTTCCACAACACACACATGACCATCACTCGTGCGCTCGCCATCACCGTCGCTAGTAATGCCGCCTAAGGTGCGCGCGATAGCGGCGATCATTAATTTCTGACCGTAGCGCGGCTTATGCCCTTTGGCTTTTAGGTACGTTGAATAGCCCTGCTGAATGCATTGCTTCAGCTCGTCATTCAGCATGCGAAAGAGCCAGCTTTGCCGCCACCGGGTTTGCATAAATACTCAAGAAGCGTTCACGCCATTGCGCAGGGCAAGCCTTTAAACGCGCCTCGAAGTGCGCCAATGCTTCTTTGTGATCAATTTCGCGGTAAGGCTTAACATCAGCACCCATTAGCACATCCGGAGCAGAGCCCGTCACTATCGTATAAGCAATGCAGTTAGTCGGCTGAAGTACATAATTTTCAGTAATTTGTCGGTCCAGCGCCGCCGCTACCGCCTCCACAGAATCCAACTCAGATGTAAACGGCGAGCCGAAAGAAACATGCACGCGACCTTTCTGGCCGGTAATTCCACGAGCAATGCTCTGCACGTCTTCGTGCTCAGCTTTTTCATACACGCCCTGTTCTGCCGCGATGGTCAATTCCCTGGCTTTTGCCTCGTCGCAAGGATCGTATTCATACGAAATACTCACAGGAACAATATTGAGGGCCGCGATATAGTCGCCAAAGGCTTCAGGCTTCGGCTTGTTAAGCGCTAACATACTAATGATTGCAGGATTGGTAATATCTAGACTATCTTTCGCTCGCCCCTCACGCTGAGCGATCCAAAGGTTGGCGTTATCCTGCGTCAATGAATGATGCATATAGCCTGATAATTTTTTGGCGGCCTTGAATTTTTCCCGCGCCGATTTTGCACTTCTATTAACGATAAAACACTTATTCAAGCGCATCAAATCGCTGGCAAACGGCTTGGTTAATAAATTATCACCTATAGCAATACGTAACGTTTTAAACCCATTTTGATACAACACCCAATTTACAAATGCAGGATCCATCGCGATATCGCGATGATTACTGATAAACAAATAGGGCTTAGATTTATCGAGAGCTTCCAAACCAGAGACAGTGATCTTACTCGTGGTTTCATTGAGGTTCTTCGCCAAGTAGCTTTCTATCTTGGCTTGAAAGCCTTCTACAGAATTTACATCGCGAATTTCTTTATTAAGAGCACTGCGCGCCAAAGGGCGGGCCAAAGGTGCCATTAATCGGCTCACCAAAGGACGCTTTAGGCGGACAATCGCGTCAATAAATTCGTTATCGTTAAGCAAACGCAAGAGCGTGGCACGCACTTCGTCGTCGTTGTAGGGGCGAATATCGTCAAAGTCAGACATGATGGGATGAACCGGTCCAAAAAAGCCGACAAACATACCGAAATTGATCCTCAAAAGCCACCTTGATTGGCATCTGATTCACTGAATTAAAATAGCAAAGTCTCAGCACAAAAATCACCCTGTGATACACTTTTTATAATCACGGAGTAATAAAAACTGCATGAAGATACTATTGGTTGAAGACAGCGCCACCCTTCGCTACGCCATCAGCCGTTACATTAACGAGGTTGGTCACGAAGCAATATTGGCACAAGATGGTGAAGAAGCCATGCATATTGTGGACGAAACAGCCGTCGACATGATTATCATGGATGTCGAAATGCCAGGCCTAGATGGCTTTGAAACAACCAGTTTAATCCGTGAAATGCTAGGCGAACACTGGGTGCCTATCATTTTTGTCACCGGAAAAAGTGATGAGAGCGACTTCAAAGACGGCATTGAAGCCGGAGGCGATGACTACCTGATCAAACCCGTTAGCCGCGTTATTCTGAAAGCAAAAATTAGAGCCATGGAACGTATTATCGACATGCGTAACCAACTCAACAAAGCAAATCGCGAACTCACCGAATTGAGCGAACGCGATAGCCTTACCCGCCTCTATAACCGCCGCACCTTCGAGAACCGCACGGAAGAATACTGGCGGCAAGCAAACCGTTCTCGCGACCCACTTAGCATTCTTTTGCTGGATATAGATCACTTCAAAGCCTTTAACGATAGCTATGGTCACATTGCAGGCGATGATTGCATCCGAAAAGTATCAGCCTGCATCGCCCTGTGCGCAAACCGCCCAGGCGACATGGTGGCGCGTTATGGCGGCGAGGAATTCATCGTACTACTTACCAACACACCAGAGTCTGGCGCGAGACATGTTGCAGAACAAATACGTGAAGCCATTGTAGCGCTACGAATCGAACATCGAGAATCCAGCGCCTCTGAATACGTCACTATCAGTATTGGCGGCGGCACACTTAACAATACTCAAAACGGCGATTTAACCTCCCTCATCCATGCCGCCGACATTGCTCTATACCGCTCCAAAGACAGCGGCAGAAACTGTGTCTCCGTAAGGCAGTACACGCCACTGCCCAAATTGCTATTGCTCGACCAACATTGCCACACGCGCCCAATGATAGAAAAGCAACTACTCAGTCATTGCTCGCTAATTTCTACCGACACCTACACCGACGCCCTAAGTGCCGCTCAACAACAAAACCCCGACATTGTCGTTCTTGACGACGACGATATTAGCCAGGCTTTAAACTTCTGCCGACACTTATCAGAACTCAATGCCCTCCGCGTGCCTATTATTCTGATCACCAACGAAGATGACTCCAGCGCCCACACCCCTTTCGATCAATTAGTGGTACTCCACAAACCCGTAGACAGCCGAAGTTTACTGGCCAATATCAATCGATTCCTCCTGTAATTAAGTAACTCCACTTCTGTTTTTGGCCGCAGGCCTTTAAAATGCCGGCTTGCACATAACGAGAAATCACCATGCCTTCTTTTGATATTGTCTCCGAAGTCAGTACTACGGATGCTCGCCACGCCGTTGAAAATGCCTCCCGCGAACTCGAAACACGTTTTGATTTTCGTGGCATTGAAGCCAGTTTTGAATGGCAAAAAGATCACGTAGTTATTAAAGCGGAACACGACTTCCAACTTCAACAAATGGTCGACATTCTTCGCTCCAAGCTAAGTCATCAAAAAGTGGACAGTAATACACTGGATCTAAGTAAACCTACGCACTCAGGCAAAACCGTCAATCAGAGCATCCGTTTCAAGGAGGGCATTGATAGCGACCTAGCTCGAAAAATGGTGAAACTCATCAAAGACAGTAAGATAAAAGTTCAAGCTAGTATTCAGGGCGAACAACTGCGTGTTACAGGGAAAAAGCGCGATGAACTGCAAAGCGTAATGGCACTATTACGCCAAGAGGATTTAGGCCAGCCTTTGCAATTTAACAATTTCAGGGATTAATATGGATAACGCAAGCGCAAAACAAGAGCTACTGTCTCAGACCGCAAAAATCAGCTGGGAAGAACTCCAGCGGTTTTTTGCTGCGGGAAAGCTCATCTACGTTACGTTACCACTCGATTTGATCAAGGTCGGCACAGAGCTAATTCAGGATAACAAAGCCCAATTTACTCTCTGGACAGAAAGCAACGCGGTTCACCCGGTAAGTGACGAACAAGCTCAAATATGGGCGCAAGAAAACCCCACATTATGGGCAGTCACAGTATCACCCTGGGTGTTGATACAAGAGATGAAAAAAGATTAAGCGTCGTTTTTCATCAAGGCGAATAACAACAAAAAACACCGTGTCTCTTCTAGTTAACCATAAAAGAAAGGCGGTGTTTTTTTGAAAGCTATTTCTAGACTAATCAGTAGATATCAAAGAACGACGACTGAATTCTCTTCGTAGCTTACGCCAGAAGGCACATACTGATCGGCCGAGTCATCATTTTCCCAATGCTCGCCATCCAACAAATAGCGGAACTCATGCTTTTCACCAACAGGCAATGAAAGTGTCGCGGCGAACTCTCCCGTTTTTTGTTTTCGCAATTTCTGTGCATCCATATCCCAGTCATTAAATGTTCCGACCAGATGAACCGTTTTTGCACCTTGCAAGCGCTGCTCAGGAACAATAAATTTAACTTTGCAGATAGGCTTACTTTTTAGATAGTTTTTTTCAATTGTCATAGCAGGACCGTAATTTCGTCGTATTTTAAGCGGGTGCGCATTTAGGTAATGCATCGTCCTTATTCACGCAAGCTTGGTTTCACTTACATTCTATGACAAAAAAAGAGATTGATTAAAATCTATTCGACTTTAAACGCCACAATGGAATCATAAAACCCTTTTTCTTACGCATTAACCGCCTGCGCCATCTCAGGCATCAATTGCGTTAACGCTGTAATAAGCTCATCGTCACTCCACGGCTTATTTAAATACAGATCAACACCGGCATTCTCTGCCAATAATTTATGCCGCGCTGTTGTCCTAGAGGTAATCATGGCAATAGGGATAGCACGATATCGCGGCTGTGAACGCATGTGGGCGGCCAGCTCTAAACCGTTCATTCTTGGCATTTCCAAATCGATAAGTGCAACCGTAGGTACGATATCAGCAATTTGCGCAATTGCCTCAAAACCATCTTTTGCTGTAACAACGTCATAGCCGAGGTCAGACATAAATTGGGCCAAGGCCCGTCGCGCACTTAGAGAGTCATCGACCACTAAGGCAATCGGTTTTTGTACTAGCTGTTGAGATCGTTGGGCCGTTACCGAGCGTTGCTCCCAATGAGAAAGCTCATCTTTAGTAAAGCGCAACGCAGGTAGGTCGTGAACATCCATTACCGCAGCAAGCGCGCCACTACCCAAAATAGCGGCCCCAGTCACGCCAATTGGCTTAAACGCTAAACGCCCCAAAGGCTTAATAACGTGCTCTTCACTGGCCTTTATTTGCTCAACCGCTATACCACACAACTCGCCACCGGCTTTATGCGCGATAAGTAATGCGCTGCACTCACCGATGTTAGCCGTAGAGGCAAAACCAGTAATCATATTTAATGCCAATACCGGCACAACCTCGTCCTGCAACACATAAAAGTATTCGCCGGTATTGTCTTTCTGTATATCTCCAGCCTGCAAATAAATTATTTGCTGCAAGCCTCGACTAATAAGCCCCAACATTTGCCCTTCACACGCCACCATCAACAAATGCGCAGACATAACACTCATAGGAACCAGCATTTCGAACTGTGTTCCGTCGCCCTGCTCACTTGTCATTGTTAGCGTGCCTTTAAGCTGCCTAAGCTGATCGTTAACTACATCAAGACCAATGCCACGCCCAGAGGTTTGAGTCGCTTGCGCACGCGTACTAAAACCGGGAGTTAATATAACTCGATGCAACTCTGCCGGTGTGTGGTCATGCCCGGGCTCAATAAGCCCGCGCTCAATAGCGAGTCGTTCGATGGTCACGTAATCCATACCCTGCCCATCATCACTTACACGAATCCGTACAGACTCACCCACACGATCGAAGCTAAGCGTAACGACACCCTCAGCACTTTTATCCTGTGCCTCTCGAGCAGAAGCTGTATTTTCCAAACCGTGATCAACCGCATTACGCAACAAATGAAGAATGGGGTCGGCAATGGTATGCAGTACTCGAGAGTCGACCATCACATCATCGCCTTTCACAACTAACACAGCCGATTTTTTCGTTAAGCGCGCAGCCTGTCTAACGGCACGTGAAAAACGAGATGTCAGAACCGATGCAGGCAACATGCGAATACCCAGCACCTGGCTTTGCATTTCAAAGCCCATTTGGCGCTGATCAGTAACAATATTTTTTAATTCAAGCAAAGACTGATCAACATCTTTAACAGCCTCCTGAGCATCGGTTGTAACTTCTTGCAGGCGACTGGCAAAGCTATGCAGCTCGTTATAGCGCTCAAGCTCCAGCGGATCCATCTCAGAATCACCACTAATACCTGCAGCCACAGACATCGCACCTTCGCGGGCCAGGCGCTTATCCAAATCTTCCGCCAATTCCAAAAGCTGATTTTGAAAGCGCAATACAGACTCAATAACACCCTGAGCATCGCCAGCGCGTGATAATATTTGCGTATTCGCAATTTGAATCTCACCAGCCACGCGCAATAGGTCTGTCGCTTTATCGTCGGAAATAGTGAGATTAAATTGAGGTTTGGAATCCGCATCCTCAATACTGAGCAAGTCATGCTCACCAGTGGCTTGCGGCAATATTTTTGTGCCTAAAACCTGCTCTTGCGGCTCACTCTCGAGCGTCGCTGCTGAATTGCTATCCGCAAGTACATCAAGTTCAAGCACCGGAACTTCCGATGGTTGCTCAAACTCTACTTCAGCAAGCGCCTCCAAAGACACAGCATCCGAAGGCTTAACGCCCAAAGACTTAGGATCAAAAGACTGGGCATCCAAGGCCGCATCACCGAATAAAGCCTCAATACCAACACTATCGCTTTCGCCAAGTAGTGCATCGATATCATTGAGTGATGTCTCATCAAACACACCCACCTCAAGAGCCGGGAACATAGCGTCAAGATCAGCTACTGAAGCATCAGCAGCAACTTCCTGAGAAGCAGAAACGCCAACAGCTAAATCATCAACAGCAATTTCACTCTCGTCATTTGATAACTTAAGCGCTTCTTGATCCATTTCAGCAATGAGGTCTGAGCCTTGGTCAACACTCTGCTTTTCACTGCTAAACAGCGGCACTTCAGATGATGCCGAGCTAACGGAAGAGCTGACATCCTCACCATCAATGCCCAAAGCTTCTAGATCTAGATCACCAAAGCCCAAGGCCTCATTACTTAGTTCGTCATCGAGCTCTACAACATCATTATGCGCACTAGGTAATGGCTCAATGAACTCATTTAACAAAGGAGGCTGCGGCAAAGGTATCGACGGGGACTCCTGCGCTGTACCCGTCTCATCACCACGCAAAACGGACAGTAGCTCGCTCAACAAGCTTTTTAGATTATCTGGCGCTGGCGCAAAACTTTGCAAGTAATCAGAGATATTGGCTAAACAGTCTGCCGCATCGAGCAGCAAATCAGCAAACCCTTCCCCTGCTACCGCCCCCTTCTGATGTACTTCGAGGAGGTCCTCACAATAATGCATTAAATTAGCGATACCATTAATGCCCACAACATTGCCAGCACCTTTAATAGTATGAGCAACGCGCTGTGCTGTGAGTAAATAGGAACCGTCTCCAGTACGAATGTAGTGTTCCACAGACGCCGAGAATGACTCAGATTGAACCGGTAATTCAGTAATAAGACTGTCTAGCAACTCAGGCCGAACATCATCTGGCGGAGCTAAACTTGCATCGTCATCAGAAATTTCAGCCGGGTAAGCATTGGCATTTTCATCAACGATAACATCGGATGCCGCAAAGGCGGCCAGCAAAGATTGTTTGTCATCATCAGATAATTGAATTGGCCAGTGCTCACCATTCAAATAAGCGAGCAACTCTTGTGCGGCCTGACTAGTAATACCCTTTGCAAGAATACCCTGTAGGTAGCCTAAAAAAACAACTGGCCAGCGTGAAACCGTCGCCTGCACCACCTCGCTGGGGGGTGATTTTAGCTCCGCCAGCTCATAAAAAGTTTTAATGAGGTAATCACAACTTGTGGCCAAGCCCATCAGGCCAACCATTTGTACCGCGCGTGACAAGTGCTCTAACTGCCCCCCAACATATTGAAAGTGGTCGGACCAAACACTTTGATCGTGCCACAGACAATCGGGTTCGGAGCCAACATAATCCGAAATTTCATTGCGGAGTAAATCGAGAAGTTCTTGCTGGTCGGCCGAAAGGCTATCATATGCCACTGCGAGACCTACTAACTGGCTTTAATCAAGGGAACCGCTTTTTCATCTAGCAGCTCACCGGGCAACTTAAACAGATTTACCTGAGCAACCAATGACGCAGACTGATCCTTCAATCCATCGGTATACGCTTTTTGCTTCACAAGTTGGCTGCCTGTTTTTTCAGTAAAGTTTCGAATGATCATTGCCCTGTCACGCACTCGACTAGTCACTTCGGCCTGCCTAATCGCGCTTTGAGCCATTACAGCAACGAGCTGCACGAGCTCATTTGTTGTTTTATCCGTATCGTTCATACGTCGCCCCGCTAGCTCAGCAGTTTTTGTACCCGCAGCTACCTCGGCGATCAATTTGTTCATAATATTAACCGTATCGGATGTTTCCACTCGAATATTATTTACCATCGAAGAAATATCAGCTGTCGCCTCTCGAGCATTTTCCGCCAACCGCTGAACCTCGTCCGCAACTACCGCAAAACCCTTACCCGCCTCACCAGCCGAAGCGGCATGCATACTCGCATTCAAGGCTAGGATGTGAGTTCGCTCAGCGATGGTATTAATCAAACTTACAATGCCCGACACTTCTTGCGAACGATCCCCCAAACGCTTAATTCTTTTTTCAGTTTCAGAAATCGTTTCACGAATACCCAGAATACTCGCAACTGCACCCTCCACCGACTCACGCGCCTGCTGCGTACTTGCGATAGCTTCTTTGGCCAGGCTATCCGCATCACCCGCTTTAGATGCGATGTCATTCATCGCACGCGCAGAGGTCTCCAATGCTTTAGCTGTTGCAATAACCTGCTTGCGCTCATCTTCAGCAACACGAACAACGGCCGACGACTGAACCTGCAAGACATCAGCAACTTTATCCACTTCCCCTGAAATTGTCCGCACTCTAGCCAAAGTTTTAGCTGTCTCAGAAGTCAGCAAATTAATCGCGTCCGAAACCGTACCGGTAATATCGGCCGATACAGGAACTTTAATTGTAAGATCTTTTCGCGCAATGGTTCCCACCGCTCGAATCAATGAAATAATGGAGTTATTGAGGCGCTCATTCTCTAAAGATTGCTCCTCCAAATTCTGGATACGTTCATCAAGTAACTGATTAAATGCCTTACCTAAATCGCCCAGTTCATCATTTTCAATTAACTTTACCCGCGCTTTGAGCTTACCGCGGTTAATACGGCGAATTACACTTTGAATATGCGCCATCGGGAAAACAATACTCTTATAGATAAAGTAAACCCCCATTGCTGTCGCTGTCACAATAACAAATACCATCACAATAAACGCAGCTACGATTAACTGCGCCAAATCAGCGGCTGCCGCCTCGCTTGAGACCACTTTATTGTTAACCGTTCCGGCCAAAACCACCAATGCGCTATTTAGATTACGCTGCAACTCACTTTCGCGCTCACCCAAGACCTGCTGATTCTTTAAAGCATACGCAAGCTCTTCAAAGGCTGCTGAATAACTATCCACCCGCTCCAAAGAGTTAGTTATGCTATCGCGAGAGATCAATTCAATATTTTCAAACACCTTCTCGTAAGTAGGGGCCGTGGGGTCTGCCCGATATGCAAATTCAGCAGTTCTCAATTGCGCAAAGGCTAATGGGTCGAATACGGCATCATCCAGCGCGGCAGCAGCTGAAGTTAATGCCTCTCGGCGCACAATCACATCATCGCCAATTGTGTTTTGCTCACTTACCGCCACCGTATATTGCGTCAACAAATCCGTGACATTACTTAACTCTGAGCTCCGAGAAAGTTCATTACTACCGCGTAAGGAAGCGAGCAATGTATCTATTTCTATTTGAACATCTGGGTTATTTTTTAACTGACTGCTTTGCGTTGCCAGCGAAACTAATGCCCCCTGCAGCTGATTAAGTTCTGCGCGCTCCTTCGCCTGCTGTGTCTGCATGTTAATTTGCACAAAATAAGCAATACCGATAGCGATAAAGCCCACACATAGACCGGCAACAAGTGCCATAATCTTCTGGGATATCCGCAGATTAAAAAGGAAGTTCATAAGAATCACTCCAACGTGAGTGTGAAATTAAAAGGTTACTGTGCTGCCAACTGCTTAAAAGTATTACGAAAATCTAACTCAAACCACGGTGCACCCTCAATAATAAAACGTCGAGTCAGAAGACCTTGGATAGCATCAGGTGCACGAGTGAAATCTTTATTAAAAGCAATGTACGTTAAATCAAAGGTCTTGGGTGCAGCTTCGCAAAGTAAAGCCGCGCAATCATCTCCCTTCCCCAATATGACAACCTGCCTAGCAATCACCGGAGACCTAGAGCGATCGCTAGCGATAAAACGCGTCAAGTCATACACTGGGGCTAAATTACCACGCAAATTCATTAAACCTAAAAAGTAATTAGGCGAGTTAGGTAACGACGTCACCTGCGGCTGCGTTACAAATTCGCAAAAAACACCAATAGGTAACAATATGTTAATGCCATTCAGCGTAACGCCATAGCCGCGCTGCCTATCCCAGCGACTCGACGCCATAGGGACATCGGTATCAACGCTGCGCTCACTCATCGCAACCTCAGCACCCTGTCCTGCACCCACAAAATCGCTCATAATTCGCCAGCCCTATACGCTTTGAATGGCTTCCAATATCTGCTCACTTTTATAAGGCTTTGGAATAACCGCTTTACCGCCTTGAATTTTTGCCCAAACCTCATCGGCTTTTTGGTTTTTGCTGGTAACAAAAATAACGGGGATTTTCCCTGTTTCATGATCACTCGTAATCAAGCGACAAGCCTCGTAGCCATCAACACCTTCCATCACAACATCCATAAGAATTAAGTCTGGACGCGCCGACTTTGCAATTTTATAAGCTTCTTCACCATCAGAAGCCGTTACAACACTGTAGCCAGCATCTTCAACAATCCCTCTCAAATTAGCTAGATCAACGGGTGAATCATCAACAATCAAAATTTTGCTTGTAGTCATTACTGCTTATCTCCTTGAGGTTTGAAATGTTTTTTCAATACATTCTCAAAATCATTATGATTAATAGGTTTAACTAAGTAAGTATCGCAGCCGGCCAAAGCACCCTTTAACTTATCAAAAGAAGATGAGCGACTGGTCAGCAATACAATAGGCGTTGCCTTATACTGCTTAATTTTTCGAATTCGCTTGCACGCGGTATAACCGTCCATGCCCGGCATCACGACATCAAGAAAGATAACGTCGTACTGAATTTTCAACATTTGCTCTAACGCCAACTCAGCGTTTTCAACAAGATGAGCCTGAACCCCAAGCAAACTAAATTGAATTTCTATTTGCTTGCGAACCGGCAGGCTATCGTCCACAACCAGTGCTCGCTTCAATCCAGGGATCACACTTGAACCTACGCCACCCTTCAATAGCCGAATACCGGCCAAGGTTTCTCCTGAAACGCGACCATCGTCACGACCAATTTCAAATTCTGGAAAAAACTTTAATTCTTTGATCGTGTAATCGTCTAATGCTTTTAAGAACTTACTAGGGTTTAGTGGAACAGGTACAACATATTCATCACTAATGATGGCACTGCCACTTTTTGCCAAACGAATTATTGGTTTTTGTATTTCACCCGACTCGCGACGATTAAACCAATAAGCCATTACATTCGGATTGTTCGCGCAAAGCACCAATATATCGACATCAGTGGAAACTCTGCTCGCATTAGAGGCTATCGCCACAGCACGATAAGCCCGAATACGATAACTTGTTACACTAAAGATACGATTGAAAGCCGCCAATGCATTGGGGTTAGCCCCAACAATACCAACGGTAAACTCGCGAGATGTCGCCGGTTTTGGCGCAGTAGTTTGTTGCATAGACATCAGTATGTATTAGAGGTCAAAGACCATAATATTTAGCGATATTAGATGCTTATAATTGTTACACTTTTAAAAAGCGTAACCAAAAACACCTAAATGGAAAAAGCCACCAAACTACATCATAGCGACACCGTGAATACATTGCTCACAAAACAAACAAAATGGCGCACACCCTTTTGTTTTGGCGGCAAGACTTCCCCGCCACTAGCAATGGCGCATATTCTAACCTATTACAAGTTCAATACTAGCGTTAACATGCGATGCATTTCAGAGTATGCTGATCCATCAAGCAATATTAAAAACATGTTATCAAAACACCAATAACCATATTTAGAGGAGCAATCAACTCGTGATTCATGCCGAACCTAGCTACAACTACTTCCTTGTGGCCCTATCCTACTTCATTGCAGCCTTTGGCTCATACACGGGCCTGCAACTTGTACGCGGTATTCGTAATGCTAAAGAAGGGCAGCGCGGAAAATGGATTATCTCCGCCTCATTCGCATTAGGCGGCGGCGCCGTTTGGGCAATGCATTTTATTGGCATGATAGCCTACGATATGGGCATGCCTGTTGTTTATGACCCACTACTAACGGCAGGCTCTTTAGCCATCGCCGTTTTTGTTGTTGCTCTAGGGCTTTACCTACTTAGTATCAGACCTAACTCATTACCAATGCTGCTAATTGCTGGCGTTATTGCTGGCGCAGGCGTATCAAGCATGCACTACAGTGGCATGGCTGCAATGATTACCGCCGCCGACATGAGCTACAACAACACTCTGGTTATTGTATCTGTGATAATTGGCATTGCAGCGGCAACAGCCGCATTTTGGCTGGCCTTTAACCTTGAGGGTACAATGCAAATGATAGGGGCGTCATTTGTTATGGCCTTCGCTGTTTGTGGCATGCACTACGTCGGTATGGAAGCGATGATAATGACACCAAACCACAACCTCTTAATGCCCGAGTCAGGCGTTGAACCATTAACCATGGGGCTATTTATCTTTTGTTTCGCAATGATAATGCTTGTTCTTTGCTTGATTGTTACCCTCAGCCAGCTAAACAAGCGTATGTACGAAGCACTTGAAGCCGAAGATGAGGACGACGATATTGAGCATGAAGGTAGCGCTCGAGTTTAACTAAGGGCCGAGGAAAAAATACTTTATCCAATAATACTTGCCTCCTGCTTCCTCAACAGCGTTGCTCAAAGCGTTACATGCCTCGGTAACTGCTCCATGCGTTACCCTAATGACCTATGTCCATATAGGCCCCGGCATGCGCCCCTTTGAGCGCCTTGTTGATAAAGCAGGCGCCCTCGTCTAATTGAACAAACTATTATTGCCTCACCCCTAACACCCTAAAAGTAAAAAGCTCATTGGTCACACCAAACCTTGGGCTTTTTACTTTCCCTATAGATATTCCCATTTCATAGCACCCTCTCACTCCCTCGCGCCAAAAACATCTAGCAAAAAGTTATTAGCCCTCGTACTTTATAACCACTCGCATTCCTGCACACAAAATGTCCTCAAGGGCATTCTTTTGTCGCACCTAAGCACCAGACGCAACAATAAATTGTTGATACGTGCGTCAAGTTATTTCAAAATCAACTAGTAGCAATTGCTGAACATAGCAACATATTTGGATCAGCATATTTACCTAATGGACACCTAGAATTTAAGCCTTAAGTAGCTTAAGTTTATGCTACGAAAGAAATCACTAACATCTGGGACAAAGACCCCCAAAAAAATTAACCCTTTAAAAAACGGAAGACTTCATGAAAGTTTTGATTCTCGCCTCCTCATTTAGCGGCCTATGTCAGCGTGTTTTAAGAGAATTAGTATTACTCGGACATGATATTGATCAACATTACGGCATGGACGAGCCACTGTTAAGACAACAAATTTCAGCTTTTAAGCCTGATTTAATTCTGTGCCCTTTTCTTACGCATCGTATCCCAGAAGACATTTGGCAAAAAAACAAGTGCCTCATCGTGCACCCAGGCATTGAGGGCGATAGAGGACCATCATCAATCGATTACGCCATAGCACAAGATGCCGAGCGCTGGGGCGTTACCCTATTACAGGCCGATAGTGAAATGGATGCTGGCGACATCTGGGGCACGCAAAACTTCCCCCTTCGTCGTGCAGGCAAAACAAGTACTTATAAGCGCGAGGTCAGCACCACCGCTGTCGCACTAATCAAGCAAGCCCTTATTGACTTCGAAAACACAAACTTCAAACCAAAACCACTCAATTACAATAATCCCGAAGTTGAAGGGTCCTGCAATCCACTAATGCGACAACCTTTGCGCGCTATTAACTGGGACCTTGACGACACCCACACAATTGTACAAAAGCTGTACGCCGCTGATACAACGCCAGGCCTCCTTGATCATCTACTTGGGCACAACATTCACCTTTTCGGACCCGCGAAAGAGCCTTACTTAAAAGGCGCACCGAAACAAATTCTAGCCATTCGGCACGGAGCGGTTTGTATTGCGACCCGCGACGGGGCGGTATGGATAAAACAAATGAAGTGCAAAACACACCCAGACCTACCAGCGATTAAACTACCCGCTGCTAGAGTTATTAATGTTTTAGCTGGCAATAGCAATTTGGGGCTAATTGGCAACTTCGACTCAACGGCTATCGAGGATATACGTGTTGAGCGCCAAGGCAGCGTAGCTTACATTTACTTTGATTTTTATAATGGCGCAGCCAACACTCAGCAATGCTTACGTCTGAAGCACACGCTTGCCCAAGTAAAATCAAGCGATGCAAAAGTAATCGTCTTAATGGGCGGTGAAGACTTTTTCAGCAACGGCATACACTTAAATTGCATCGAGGCTGCTAGCGACCCAGCGCTAGAATCTTGGCAAAACATCAATGCTATCGATGATGTGGTCGATGAGATCATTAATACCCCCAACCAACTCACCATTGCTGCGCTGCGTAACAACGCCGGTGCCGGCGGTGCAATTTTAGCGCTCGCATGTGACAAGGTGGTGATAAGAGAGGGTGTTGTATTGAACCCGCACTACAATAAAATGGGCTTATATGGCTCAGAATACTGGACCTACTTACTCCCGAAACGAGTAGGTAAAGAACTCGCCCAAAAGCTAACGACTGAATGCGAGCCACTACTGGCCATTGAAGCGATAAACTGCCAATTAGCCGATCAAATGCTGCCCGAAGATTGGAGTCAATACCATGAGCATCTCAGCAATTTTTGCATGCAACAATCGACACATGCCGATCTTAATTCAGAGCTTGAACAAAAACGAGCACGGCGAGCTATCGATGAGACAATGAAGCCTTTAAGCACTTACCGTACAGAAGAGTTAGCCAAAATGCGGGAGACTTTTTACAATCCCGAAAGCACTTACCACATGGAACGAAAGCTCTTTGTCTATAAAGGCAAGTTACCAGGAAATGCAACGCAACAGGCCGTTACGCAAGCAGCCCCCAATGCATCAAACACTACCAATGTTGCTTGATGCATAATTAACAAGGGCGCCATAGCGCCCTTGTTAATACTTAACGATGACAATATTTACTTTAATTTCTCCATCACGAAGGGTGTATCACCCACCATAAAGGTGAGCACATCAGACCCGCCTTCGTAATTAAACTCAAAATCTGCAAATACATCACAATTGCCAGCATCATCATGTAAAAATATCAAATAGCTTTTAGGCGCTTTAGGGTCAGTTTCTTTTGCATGCTTATTCAATTCAAAGCGGCATGTTTTTTTAAGGTCGTCACGCACAAAACGTGATAACGATATTTCACACAACTCCTTAGGCTGCAAGCCCAAACCGATGGTTGTATTCCCATCACTATACTGCCACTGTCCTTGCATACTGTTCGTTGCACAACCGCCTAAAAAGGTCAGCACAACGCCTAAACTGAATACCATTTTCTTCACACTTACACCCCCATAACTGAATTTATAACGCTAGCTTAATGCGATATTAAGGATTGTTTTAATAGCATCCGCTCAACCTGTAAAGCCTCTGCATTCGTTAACGGACGGTACCCTCGCCATTCTCGCCAGCCATATCCCCAGCGAAAATCAGTCGGCCAGAAAGGGGACCCCCCAAAACGAACGCCGACCAACATAGCAGCCCCAACAACAGGCTCGCCCAAATCATGAACACACGCACGCAAAGCCTCATCAGCCGCCATCCGCGTCATATAATCGCCCCCCTGCCAATAAGACAGATCATGTGTAATACAGCAGGATTGCCATAAAGTGTAATCCCATACCGTACCGTCGGGAAACATAGAGCAACCGTCCGTTGTAAAAGGCAATATCTCAGGCTCAAACTCTTCCTCAGCAACGCTATTTAAGCCATAAAAAGCTGTGCTAATCAGTAGCATACATAAACAAGAGAATAAGCGCTTATGGTATGCTTGCCCACCTTGATTCATCCACCCAGCAATGTGGCGAGTACTTCGCATGATTCGTGTATATGGCATAAAAAATTGTGACACCGTAAAAAAAGCCGTATCTTGGCTCAACCAGCACAATATAGAGCATGAGTTTTTCGATGTAAAAACTTGCGGTCTTACATTGAAGCAAATAGAAGCATGGCGCGAGGCACTTGGTGCCGATACGCTTATCAATAAGCGCAGTACAACATGGAAGCAACTCTCGCCAAGCGATAAAGAGCGAGTATTGCAACCACAAGGGCTTGCAATAGTTCTGGCTAACCCAACCCTTATCAAACGCCCATTAGTTGAGCGTGGCGATGGCATCAGCGTTGGCTTCAGCGATGTCGAATTCGCCGCATTATTTAACACCCCTTCGTAAATTTTAAAGCGTTTAGTCGTATTAGGAAAACACAATGACACAAGTTTATGCCCTCGGATTAGGTACTGGCCATCAAAACAACAATGGTGACTGGCTAGATACATTTTTTGCCCTACCCTTGGTCAATCCCGAAAGCGCCACAGCACAAGCCTTTATCAGTGCGTTAAATGTAACGGCCGAACAAGGCACTTACATTCCAACAAACGAGCAACTCGCAAGCTTAGCCAGCGCACTGGAAGGCAACAGCACTGAGCAAGCAACACTCGCTCGCCAATTACAAGACAGTCAAGCACCTATCGTTGCTGTTGTTTTAAGTGAAAATACAGGCCCAAAAACAGTACCCGAAGCCTACTTAAAGCTCCACCTTCTCAGTCATCGTTTAGTCAAACCACACGAAACATCCCTTGACGGTATATTTGCATCACTCCCCAATGTTGCTTGGACAAACCAAGGGCCAATCGATCTTAACGAGCTGCCCGCCAAGCAGTTAGCGGCGCGCTTAAAAGGCGAATGCATTAGTGTTGACAGCGTTGATAAATTTCCAAAAATGACAGATTACGTCGTACCAAGCGGCGTGCGCATTGCCGATGCGGCTCGCGTTCGCTTAGGTGCGCACATTGGCGAAGGCACAACGATCATGCATGAAGGCTTCGTTAATTTTAACGCGGGCACACTTGGCGTTAGCATGGTTGAAGGCCGCATATCGGCCGGTGTTATTGTTGGCGAAGGTAGCGATCTTGGCGGCGGCTGCTCCACCATGGGCACCTTATCGGGTGGCGGTAATATTATTATTTCAGTAGGCAAAGAAAGCCTTATTGGCGCCAACGCCGGCATAGGTATTCCCCTAGGCGATCGCTGCACAGTTGAGTCAGGCCTTTATATAACCGCCGGAACCAAAGTAGTCTTGCTGGACGATAGCAACCAGCGCGTTAAAGAAGTTAAAGCGCGCGACCTTGCTGGCACTGCAGATTTACTCTTCCGCCGTAATTCATTAACAGGCGCGGTAGAGTGCAAAACCAACAAAACGGCAATAGCACTTAACGAAGAGCTGCACGCCAACAACTAAGTTTACTGCTTTACACTTAAAAACCTGCCGTTAACCCCATATTAAGGGACGAGGAAACAATATTTCATCCACTAATGCTTGATCTCGACATCCTTACCTTCGTTGCTCAAAGCGTTACATGCCCCGGCATGCACCCCTTTAAGCGCCTCGATAAGAAAGCCGATCTCTTCGCCTAATCGGATAAACTATTATTGCCTCGTCCCTTAAGTCATCTTTGGGGACTTCGATATACCCTTGTAAAATAATCATTGGCATAAATTCCTTATTAGGGGCGAATTAGAAGCCAGAGCCGGGTAATTGTAAAAATTCTAACTCTTCTTGTGTGGATTTTCGCCCTAGTATGCTATTTCTGTGTGGGTAGCGTCCAAATCGTTCGATTATGGCGCGATGCTTTAGCTCAAAATCTAAATTGGCCTCATTACCTAGCGCTGTAAATAAGCGAACGGCTTCGTCATGTATCAATAAAGATTCACTGTGCATATATGGCATAAGCATAAAGCTTCGCTGCGCCGGTGTTAATTGTGTGTCTAATCCTTTCGATATGGCGAATTGAGCCAGCGCAAGGGCAAAGGCATCATAAGCAAACGATTGCGGCGTATCCCTAAACATGTTGCGTGAAAACTGGTCCAAAATAATAATTTCCGCAAGGCTGCCCAGGGCATTATTCCGCCAGCTATACAGCTCGGATTGCGTGGCTTGATGGTGAAGGTCTTCAAAGCGTGAGCGAATTAATGTGTCGAAGGCCGTGTCTTTGGTAAACCATTGGGATTTTTCGATCTCTTCAAACCAAAAGCTAATTATTTTTTGTTGCATGGTGATTCCTGCTTTTTAGGCTTATAAAAAAATTTGGGCGCAACTAAACGGATAGGCACCCATGAAAGGCTAAGCAGTACCAAGACTAAATAGCGGGCACTGGCGTATGGGTTGGGTGATTAGAAAGTATACTGATAAAAATGTGCACCGTTCATACTCTCGATAAAGCTAAATCCGTTTTTGGTGAGTACTTTAACGGAGCCCGTATTGCCCATTGATACGCCACCCGTAATAGATGCAACGCTACCTTCTTTAGCCAAAAAAATGATTAATGATGCAATCATTTCGCTAGCAATGCCCACACCCCAGCATTTTTTCGATAGTACATAACCTATTCTTATGTGCCTATTTATAAGGCTTTCCTCGAACCCAGTCAGGAATAAATAGCCAATAAGAGCAGACGATTTCTTCTCTTGAAGCCCGAGCACAAGCCCTTCATCCAATTGATTCGATAGCCATTCTATCGCCTCATGTTGGGCGGTTATCTTTTGCCATGTGGGCGGTAAAAATTGAGTAACGTCATCAGTTAAAATTGACAAAACATCTTCTGCTTCTGTGTGGCCACAGCTTAGGATGGGGTTAATGTTTAGTCTATTTGTCTCAAAGTTAATGTTCAGCGGACTACACCTTCTGTAGGACTATTCTAATATTGGATATGCGCTTAGGGGCGAAGTAGCACTATTTAATCCACTAATGCTCGATTTCGACGCCCCCATTAAAGCGTTACATATCTCGGTAACTGCTTCTGCGCCTAATTGATAACGTATAGTCGCCTCGCTCTAAGCCATCTATTGCGCGGCGGGTTCAAAAAAAGTGCAACATAATACCGCTTTAGCGGGGCTTAGGGGCGAGCATTAAATAACTTCCCGTTTTTGAATTCCTGGGTGCACGCTTGCCTTCGTTAAA
>NZ_CEXWTU010000061.1:0-22804 GCF_982758155.1 Marinagarivorans sp.
ACCTGCCACGCGTTGACTGAGCCAGCGATGGATGGCTTCACGCGACCGGGCCACCCAATAGGCGATGCTTTAAGGCGAACAAGTTTTAAAAATGGCCAGCTCGGCACCTTTATTGAGGCCGCAAACAGCTGCTTAACCGAGTGGATGAATGCGCCCGAGTGGTCGTCCAATAGTGCCGAATATGAAAGCTTTGTGAGTTATTTGAATAGCGTAGACACCGGCGATGGAAACGTCGCCAACCTTAGCTTTACCATCGATACGGATTACATGCGCGACACCTATGAGGGCGGTAGTGCTATAGATGGGGAGATGATATTTAATACAAGCTGCGCCGTGTGCCATGGCCTTGATGGGGTTGGAACCGAACGCGGTTTACCTTTGACTGGGCGCGTTTTGGAGCCCGAACTTGTTGCAAGGCGCGTGCGCACAAGTGGCCGAACCGCAAGCGCGGTTTACAGTGATTTAACCGGCGGAGTCATGCCGTTTTGGTCTGAAGAGCGTTTATCCGATACGGAGCTGCTCGATATTATTGCGTATCTTAAGGCCGCCGAAGGTAGTAATACCAATACCGGTGGTGAGGGCGGTAATAACGGCGGTGGCGGCAGTACCGGTGAATGTGCTTCTACGCATCCCAAAATTGGACAAAACGCACAGCTGAATACGCTGGCCCATGGTGTGAGCGGTACGGCAACAATTATTGATGACTGTACGGTACGCATCGACGCGTTTAATTATGATGGCCAAGGCATTAATGTTCGCATTTACGGCGGCGCAAATAATCAGTACGAAACATCCAATGGGGGCTTTGCATTAAGCGGCAATAACCTGCTGCGCAATACGCCTTATAATAATGAAAGTATTACAGTAACGCTCCCTGCAGGGAAAACGTTTGATGACCTCGACGGCATAAGTGTGTGGTGTGTTCCCATTGGCGTAAGCTTTGGAGATGGACAGTTTCAGTAAATATCAGCGTGCGAGTAGTTATAGGCGTTTAGAAGCGTAGCAATAGTTCAGCACCTGAATACGAATACCCTGCGATGCAATTGGCACGTAGGGTATTTTTTTGTCCGTAGAATAAAAAGTGAAGGCGATGTCTCGGCATTTAAATGAGCACCTTTCTAGTCGTCTCAATAATTGTAATATTGCAATAAACACCCTCGTCTAATTGAGCAAACTAGTACTACCCCGCCCCTAAACCCTCCCCTTCGTCTCATTGAATAAACACTTATTCCTTCGCCCCTAATTCTGGGCGCTTAGTTTTGGGTGTTATAGCGTGTAATACTTTTCGGTGGGAGCATGGACTACAGTAACGTAGATGTTGGGAGGCTGATGCTTGTGCTACCGACATCACTGCCATTTTAGTTCAAATAATAACGCGCCTTAGTCGAGGAAGAATATGAGCCGTAAAGCCATTGCCACCCTATTTATCGTTGTCATTTCAATGTTGTTAGTGCCAGCCGCAAACGCTAAAGATAATCTAATTGCAAGCGGTAACTGCACCGCGCCGAGTGGTTGGTTTACGAATACGCCGCCTGGCTTGCCTGCCGAAGTTGCTCAATCGGCAGGTGATGGGTCTTCCACCTTTTGTGATTTTTATCAGTTTAGCTGGCAAGCTTTTTTAAGCTTAATGGGCACAGATAAAAAAACCGGAAATCGTGTTTTTGAGAATACGCGTGCTTACCCCATTTTAGAATTCGCCGCTAACGGAGAGCCTGCTAATTCGTGCGACAAAAAAATCATTCATGCCACCAAAACCACATCACTCAATAAAACACAGCGATTGCAAACAAATATTCAGCAAGCAGGCGATAACGCAACTATTTATGACCAAAATGAAAATGTGGTTTACTACGATGTACGCTTTAGCCGTAATCTTTGTAGCTCCGCTAAGAAAATTGCCTCTCAAACAAACTTTACCGTTCCTGGTGACAAAAATCCTAATAACAACGTTTATGAGATTAAAACGGCATGGCGTGTATTAAGCGATGAAGATGCAAGCCAGTACGTAACGATTACAGCCGATATTGGCAGTGGTGAAAACAAACAAAAGGATGTTCTGTTGGGTTTAATTGGCTTTCATTTAGCGGTCGCCACGCCCAACCACCCCGAGTTTGTTTGGGCCACATTCGAGCATCGAGCCAACGCGCCTGATTGTGAGGGGCCAGCATCAAATAAAGGTTGGTCCTTCGCGAATGAACATTGTACGCAGGGTAATGATTACAATTGCGCATTCAATAAAGCATTCGAAGCTACCGAAACCCGTGGTAATCCTACTGAAATTTGCCGTGTATACCCCTACGGTACCGACGCAGCCGATGCCAATGCCGGGGAAAACCTAGCCGCCATTTTGTCGATGAATATGAGCGTGACAAAGCAATTGGCTAAGAGTGATGCATTAAATAATTACTTTAATGTAGGCGCGCTGTGGGTATCGGATACAGCAAAAGATTCAGATAAAACAGTCACTGTAGTAAACGAAAAAGGTGAGAAGGTCCAAGGAAGCGATACGGGTAATCAGCGCGGTTCTCTGCGCCTTGCCAACACCGTAGCCGAAACGACCTTTCAGCATGTGGATTTAAATCCAGCGTCTAATAGCAATTTCGCCAGTAATTGTTTTGGCTGCCATGGTTATGCGGGTACTGCGGATGCGAAAAATAAAAACACCACATCTGGAAACTTAAGCCATTTATTTTTAGATGTTGTCGCCGGTTTAGGGCAGTGTGTTCATGTGCAAGCTGGGCCTATATATAGCCAAAGCGAAGCCGAAACCACTTGTCCCACAACCTGTAGTATCCCTTTGGGCAAATGGAATGGGCAGTGGAAAACGACCGAGCAAAATGTTATGTCTGTCTGTGGTTGCTGCGCGAAGTAGAACTTAAATAATTTGATAGCTAATTGATCGTCATTTAATTGCAACCTCTTTGGTATTGAAGAGGTTGCAATTTTTTAAATAAAGCAGGCTGGATACTTGTAGTAATCTGCACTCTTATCGCATTTACGCGATTAAGCCTTACGTTACCCCCTTCATACGCAACCCCTCTTCTCTATATCATCTCTCTCAATACCATCTGTCTAAATGTTAGCCCGGCGCCGTACCTAGAAAAAATCCATTCAGATAAGATAATTTTTAATCACTTCCGTATAGTCTCAAGTTTTCAGTAGAGTATGTCGTGCCTTATTGGTTCAACTATTTATTTCCCTAAAAATAGTGAATCAATCATTATTTTTATGTCCTATTGGTTGCATCCTAATTGAATAGTTGGAGAGATTATGCAAAAAATAGGCGTGAAGGTTCGTGGCTTTAGTTTGATTGAAATCATGGTGGTTGTGATAATTATTGGTCTGATGTTGGGGGTAGCCGTGCCGTCACTGATGAGCAAAATTAGAGATGGGGAAGTCGCCAGAATTAAGTCTGATTTTAGTAGCATTAAAGTAGCGTTACAAACGTATGAGATGGATAATTACAGTATGCCAACCACCGAGCAAGGTTTGGAAGCGTTGGCAACCAAAACTGATATTAACCCACCACCCAGAAAATGGCCAAAGCGGGGTTACTTAGAGCGTTTGCCAAAAGATCCATGGGAACGAGCTTATCTGTATATTAATGCTGATGATAATTTTGAGCTATATAGCCTTGGAAGGGATGGCCAAGAAGGAGGCGAGGGGGCGGATAAAGACTATTTTTATAAGCAGATGTTTGAATAAAAAGCTTACGGTTTACTGTAGAGAAAATGTCGAAAAATAAAGAGTGCGCTCAAGAATACTTGAGTGTTACTCATAATCCTGTTGTCGTACACTACTTAATAAACGTTAAGCCACTGCTAATCCAGCATTTGCCGAATGGCGTTTTCGCCAAAATTCGGCATCGGGCCAACGTTGTTCCAAATCATAAAAATAGGCTCGTTGTTCTAAGTAACCGATAAACTGCTGGCCCACCCGTTGACGGTAATCGAGTAAACCTTCGTTATTTCCTGCTAGCCACTGCTTAATGGCAGGTGCGGCTTCTAAACTATTGAGCAGTGCCTTATAAATACCTTGCGAACTAATCGGGTCGTAAGCACTGGCGGCGTCGCCAACGGCGAGCCAATGGCTACCGGCCGGTGGATTTAATAAAACAGAGGGGGCTACCCACGTTTGTAGTGCTGCGGGTGGAGTGGGTTGGCCGAGAGCCTCAAATAAATGTTGAGTATTTTTTAAGGCGCTGTACCAGTGTTCTTTTTGGTTTAAGTTTTTTTGCTGAATAATACTTTGGTCGCTAGCAATGGCTGCAATAGTGCGGTTGTTGGGTAAGCGGGCTGTATACCACCAGCCATCTTCAACGGCTTCTAGCAGTGTCATGCGGTTGGCGTGTTGGGTGTTTTGTTGCGGTGTTTTGGCGTGGTCAAAATAGGCGGCTACACAGACTAGGCTATCGTCTACTTTACGGTTAGCGCCTAAACGGCGTGCTACTTTAGCGGCGCGGCCGGTGGCATCTACAATAAAGCGAGCTTGTATTTTTTGATGATTTGCGAAAGTGATATGTAATGGGTGTGCGGTATTTGAGGCTTCTGTTGTTGTGGCCTGTACGTTTTTAAAAGGCATTTCGCTGCACACCGTAATACCGCGCAAGCGTGCCTCGTTAACGAGGAATTGATCGAAACGCAGGCGGTCCAAATGCCAACCGTGACCACGTGGGTTAAATAAAAAATCATTAAAGCCTAGGGTATTACTGCCCCAAGAAGAATAACTTCCCATGCTGGGTTCGTGCCCTTCGCGCTCAAAGGCTTGCCATAAGCCCAAGCGCGAGAATAATCCACGAGTATCAGGCGGAATGCTCTCGCCAATACGCGGTTGGGAATAATCGCTGGCTTCAGCAATAAGAATATTATTAATGCCTAATTGTTGAAGGGCTATAGCCGTAGCACAACCCGCTGGGCCACCGCCAATAATAACAACATCGTAATGGGTCTTTAGATTAGGCATTCACTGTTACCAATTTTATTTTGTAAGTAAAAGTCGTATAAAAAATATCTATTGAACGTGGAGTGGTTCACTTATCGTAAAGTCCGCCGATAAAGATATCGGCGGATTTTTACAGCGAGTTAAGGTTTTCGCGTTGCCGTGCCTGTACCTGCCACCATGGGCCAAGGTGTTGGGTCGGCCAATTCTGGTGGTCCATCTTTTAGCTGGCTTTGCACTTCAAGGTACACATCGTCGGGGTAGGTTTTACCATCATCAATTTGCGTGGCTTGCATGATAATGCCAATTTCATTCCATTGATCGAGCATGTCACGGTAATCCCAAAAGCGTCCAGCATTCGCCAAATCATTGGTATCCGATGGGCTATTTTCACCAGGATAAGTACCGGGGCCGCGAACGGAATAACGTTGTGCCGGTAAATCGTCGAAGCTAGAACCGGTAAAATCGTCGGCGGTGTAAACCGTAACCGGACGTTGTGCCGGCCAAGACCAATACAGCGTATTAGAATCTTGTTTATTGGGCGAGGTTTGGTGAATAGCGCACGAGTTATAATCGGCATGCCACGGCAGTGCCATAAATTTAGTGGCATCACCGGGCTCTAAACCATCAAACTCCACATCGGGGTGGCGTGGTATCCAGCCAAAATCTAAAAAGGCAGGTTGTGGTAAATATTCTTGTTTTTTGGCAATGGTATTGTAATCCAGCGCTTTGTGTTTAATGCGGAAAGGCCCCGCACCATTTTGCCAATCTTGAATATACATGCTGGTTTCGCGGATAATCCACGTCATATCAATACCTGGGCTAAAGCGACCACCCAAACAGTTTTGAAGTGTCGCGCGATCGAGGTATTCACCAGCACCTAATGGCTTCGTGGCTTTTTTACTAAAACGTTTATTCGCCCAGCAAGTTAAATAGTGGTATTGCGTCATGGTGGGGGACAAAAAGGGTTTACCACCGGCTGCGCTAGAATCGCCCAAAGAAAGCGGCATTAGTGGGGCGCCAATATCACTGGATTGGGCACGCCAACTGGCTTCGGTACCTGGGTCTGGTCGGCGAATATACGCTAGGCCGGCAAGAATGGTGGCATCGGGATTATCGTCGGCGCTAATATTGCCGACGTTTTTATGGGCGTCTATCGCAAAACTTGGCAGGTAGGCATTCCACAATTGCTGAGCGGTTGCGCGAAATAACGGTTGAATGTGATCGTCGAAAGCGGGCACAAAATCATCGTTAAAATGGCCATTACTGTAAGCGGCTGGGTCTAAATCTAATTCGCGTACAAAGGTATCGTAAGCTTCATCAAATAACGAAACCACATTTAAGGTTTGCGGTGCATAGCTGGGATCGGTCGCGACTAGCCAAGCACCGAAGGGATCAACTGTGCTGCCATCGTCAAAAACAATTGTGGCGCGCACGGGGCCATCAGAGGTGTCGTCAAACCATTGGTCGTTATTCACCGGTCCATTAATGGGCACGGGCGTATCGTCTTCATCCAGCGGCCAGCCAGTACTGCGGCCAAAACCACCAGCAACAATTAAACGACCTTGGTCGTCGGTATTCATATCGCCTAAGGTATCAATGCGACCCTGATGTTCCTCCAACTTTGAAAAATGATCAAAAGGGAAGGATTTAGGATAATCGTTAATGTCTTTAATGACCCCAGCGTTACCTACACTGGGTTGGCTTACGCTATCGAAACTGGCGCTGTTATTTTTACCGTTAAGGGCGCGAGGGCCAGCATCAATAATTAATTTACGCAGGCGGCTAGTATTGTAAGGGTCTAGGCCCTCACGCAAGTTACGCAATGTGGGTGTATTACCATTTTCGTAAGCCACAACGCCAAGGTCGTCATTATTGGCAAACCAGCTAGATTTCTTATTGGCTAGATGCACTGTCCATACAATATCCTTAACGGTTTTACCGTTAATTTTACTGCCGATTGTAATTTCGGTGCCGCCGTCGGCGGGGTACTGGGCAACGGCATCTTCGGCGTAAGCATAAATACGAAAGCGCGCAGCTTGGCGTTTAAAGCCGCCGTTGCAATCGCGAATTTCACTGCTGTTAATAATCGTATTTTCGGTGCCTGGGCGAATAGGCAGGCCGCCGGTTGTGGCATCGCCGGGCTTGCCGGGTTGCGGCATGGCGGCAATGGATTCTGGTGCTAAATAATATTCTTGGCTGTTACCTACGCGGGCAATACCAATGGCGGGGTGAATTCTAAAAATTGACTGGCTCATTATTTATTCTCCTGCCGTTTCGGTGGCTTTAGCAAATACAGGGACTACGCCGTTTTCCCAGCAGGCTGCAATACCGGCGCCCACTTTAAACATAACGGTGGCGAATTCGCGGCCACAACCCCCTCTAAAAACTTCGTTCATCACGATTAAAAATTCGCCAAAGTGGCCTAATAAAATATCTTGTACTTCGCGACCGCGGTCACTACCAAAAGTAATGGGGTAAGTCTCGGGCAGTGGCTGGCCACGCAAGTAACTGAATTTTTCGAAGTGATCCCAAGTGGGTTGTAGGTCGTCTACGTTATTTTGATATTTACTGTCCACAAACGAGCCTTTTAAGGGATCGGTGCGTTCCGTTAATTGCGAGTGGCAATCGCTGCCGCTATCGCCTTCGCCTTGGTCCACAATTAGGTTAATCAAATTCCTGACTTGCTCTAAACCTTTAACACCGGTTTCAGTAATCGTGAGGGATCCGGCATCAGGGTAGATGGCTTTAAAATGCCCGACTTGATGTCGGTCTGCTTGAATATTGCCCGCTAGTTGCGTTGCACCTTGTTCAACGGCTTTATAAAATTCACCAATAGAGCCGTATTCGTCACCCGTGCTTTGGCTATGGCATTTATCCCAATCGGGAAATTCAATAATGCACATGGCATTAATATGTGCGACATCCAGCGGCCCGATGGCCGTAGTGTAAGGTGTAAAAATATCGGTGGGGTTGGGTGTATCGAGGGCAAAATTTAAGTGCGGGATAGCACCGCCGTAGCTGGGTGCGCTAATCACTAAATCGGTACCGTAAGCATTCGCAATATTGGCGGCGCATTGCATATGCAGCATTTCTTGGTTAACAACACTGCGTACCAAACGCCGTGCTTCAGCGGCTTGGTCTACGATGGAATACATCGAAGCCATGTAAAACGGAATTGTGTACAGTTCGATATCAACAGCCCACTGCAAATGCTCTTGTAGATTTTCGAGTGTCCAATCCTCTTTGCGTTTTACGCGTTTAGGGGAAACTAGTTTTCGTGCCTTCAATAAATCGTCGGCATTTTTAATATTTAAATGGCTATATAAACCCATGGGAATCCTCGTGGGCTGCGTTGCAGCCCCTTAACATTATTGTTGAACGTATTCGGGTGAAGTTACGCCTTCGGCAATTGGAAGCTTTAAGCTTTCTAAAAAGTCTAAAACACTTTGTTGTTTACTGGCTGATAGCTTGGCAAATTTCTTTGCAGCCGCTTGTGCTTCGCTACCTTCTACGCCATGTAACTCAATAGCATCACGCAAAGTGCGTGCGCGGCCATCGTGCATGTACGGGTCGGTATCGCCTACGCCCCACAATACGCGTGTAACATAAACGCCGGGTTGTGCGGCGTAATCTGGGTTGTCGGTGCCTTGGGCATAATCATCGGATAATTGCTTACCCATAAAGTGCAATTTTAAATCGCTGAATAAAGGCACTTCTATGTTTTTACCTTGTGCCGGTAACCGTGGCCATACATACGCAGGGACATCGCCTTTATTCACACCCGATAAATTCAAATCAATTTGATAATTATCTTTAGATAAAAAGTCGATCGTAACGTCTTGTAGAAAAGGTTCAACAATGGCGTAAACATCTTCTGGAGTAAGGGATTTTTGCTTTTCGTTGAAAGAAAAATCTTTATCGGTAGGCTGAACATTCAATAACTTGTTGCTCTTGAAGGCGCTATCAACACGCTTCTGGGCTTCTAAGGCACTGTCTGATAGATGATTTAAGCTATTCGTTAATTGCGCAACTTCGCGTGGGCAAGCTTCAGCTGGCGAAACGGGTGGCGGTGTATTGACGGTGAGCGTTGAATTATCAATATGCATGGTGGGTGTATGGCAGCTAGTGCAACCAATTTTATCCAGTAATTCCTCACCGGCGGCAACAGACTTTTCTTTGCCGGCCTCAATCATTTGATGGGGCGGCCTAAACATCGCAACATAGGAGGTTAGCGCAGTAACATTACCTACCGTTATTTCATCGCTTAAACCATCAAGGTCGCAATCTTTGTGGCCAACTTTTTCTACGGCTTGTACGCTAAAGTGAAAATCTAACGCATCGCGTGCAAAGTGGCGAACACTCGAGGCTATCCCCCCCCATTGAAAAGGTCGTACGACAAGGTCCTGTTGTACGCCAACCACTTCACTGGCATTTTCCGTACAAGCGCTATAAGAGGAGCACACGACGGAATACTTGCCAAATTCAACCCCTTTAGATTTCAGCATAAAGACTTGTGTGGTATTTAAATTACGCTGTGCGACAACTTTAGTAGCTTCGGCTTGGGCTTGTAATTCGGTAGTCATTTCGGTGGCAAGGCGTTGGGTGTAGCCGGTGCCTAAAACATGCGGCGGGTTGCGTGCGAATTTAGTGAGTACGGCTTTTGTTTTAGGGTCTTTGCCTAATAGCTGGGCTAGGTGCTCGGGGAATTGATCATTAATAAAAGCGGTGTTGGCTGCACCAGCGGGGCCACCTTGGGCGCCGGGCTTACGTACTTTTGCCACTGTTGTTGAACCCGGCGCGGTATATTCGCCAATGGTATTGTGGCATTCAAAGCAACTTTGGGAATCGATGCCATTAACGCGTAAAAAGGGCCACGCTGCAGGATCTTCTACGGTGCCATCACGGGGGTTCCATATGGCACGTTGTTTATGGCGCGGGCCTTTAGCGCCTTCACCGTGCCCGTGCTCGGCATTAAACGGTAAATTAAATTGATTTTGTCCCGCTTCTAAAACATACCCTAACGAGTAATCACCGTGCAGTAATTTTTGTTGATCCACATCGGGTTCGCGCTGTGGTGTTTTTTTACCCTCGGGAGGAAACGCAACATACACATCCTTGGATATTTTACGAATACCGCTATCGGCAAGCTCAAAATACTCTACATCCGAACTTTGAGACGACGGCACTCCATTATCTTGTGCAACATCATAAGCATTACTTAAGCCGGAATAGGCCATAAGGGTGGCAGAGGTGAACAATAAGGTAGCATGCTTGCCGAAGTTGGGTGATCGACTTGTGAATGCGCTAAATACTTTTTCATACGGTAAAGCTAGAGTTTTTTCTTTATTCATTATATTGCCATAGCCCTATTAATGTTGGGGCCCAGAATGCTGAGCGCGGCCTGCGAAAGTGTAAACACGGTTGCCCGCCAATAATCGTCTTACTGCGACATTCAATTAAATCCAATAAAATTTAGAATGAACTTGCAAAAGAAAATTGATGGAGTATTTTTTATTAACCAGTGATTGCAGTCACTGATGTTGTCATCGTTATTGTTATCAAAACTTATGCTGCAAAACATATTTCTACAGAATGCTGCAATGCCAACCTGCTATGCCATAAACACTGCTCACAATCACAAGGCTATTTTTAGTGCTAATACCGTGTAATAGCTATTACACGGTATTACACGAAAATACTGTATTCATTAATGAGGGTGAAAAAGAGGGCAGAAAATGACTTACACCGTGGCAAGTTATTTAAAAGAACGGTTAGAGCAGTTAGGGGCGAGGCAATAATAGTTTGGCGTCGCAGGTAACTATACGGCGCCATTTGTAGATGCTATTTTAGAAGATCCAGAATCTCCTATTAAAATATCGGGCAATCCAAATGAAATTTATGCCGGTTACGCAGCGGATGCGTATGCGCGCATTAAGGGGATTGGCGCACTTTAGGGGCGAGGAAACATATTTCATCCACTAATTACTTGATGTCGACCTCCTTATCTTCGTTGCTCAAAGCGTTACATGCCCGACACAATCGCAGCAGAAGCCACTGCGGTAGTAGGGGAGGACGAAACCGAGCCCCCGAATTGGCCACCGGGTAGTAAGTTTTAGTGTTCAAAGGGTGGGGCTGGCACGACGGTGTCGGCATTCACCTCTGGGGCACGCGTGAATACTTCCATGTAAGCTCTACACAAACGTCCTGTTTGTGACGGCCCCAGAGGTGAATACCGATACCTGTTTCTGAGCGTTGGGTTATTACCTTTGGTATTGGGACACCCAAAATTCCGGCGTACCGCCCTCAGTCTTAGGGTTTAAAGACTACAATGTTGAGGGCAGTGAAGATAAATGCCTAGATGTGGGTACTCGCCATATGTTGGAAGGTGTCTGTGTTTAGCAATTTAGGTATAGTTGTAGGTAGTTTGGTCTATATGTAGGGATGTTCCTGTATGTGACCATGAGCGTTAATCAAATGTTATACAAAAAGGAGATAGACCATTAACAACTTATTTATTGGTATAAAAGGCTATGCCGTTTGCATCTCCAAAGAAACAGGTGAAGAGAAGTGGCGTACTAAGCTTAAAAGTATGGCGAGCGTAACCAATATTTGTTTCGATGATAAGAACGTATATGCCTACGCTAATGGTTACCTATTTTGCTTAGATCCAAAAACCGGATCTATAAAGTGGGAGAATAGTTTAAGTGGTCTAGGCCACAGTCACTGTATTATAGCGTCTCAAAGTGACCAGCAACAAAGCATAGCAGCAGGTGCAATTAATCAAAATGCAGCGGCATCCGGTGCCGGCTAGAGTATGTGTAACAAAGGCATAAAGACTAAAAAGAAGAGGTAGGAACGCACTTTTTGCGGTACCCGCTGCGCTCAAAAAATAACACAAAAAACGCTTCGCATTCGTCCCCGCTGAAGCGGGCGTTAAATGTCGTCAGAGAACTCAGTTATGCAATTTTTAACTTACATACTTCTAAAGTGGGATAGCCTGTCTAGAGCTTCTAGATTCTTGATCCCATTTGGTTTTTTCGTGACAATTGCCTTGGTAATGATTCTCGCTATGCCTATGATTTTTCAATCTAGTGATGCTTATAGATTAGCCATTAGAAAGATCAATGACGACCCGCAAGTCACGATGTATTTTGGCGTTGAGGCCGAGTATGAGCTTTTAGAAGTCGACGGGTTCAGTTTAGGGGCTGAAGATGATTATGCGAACTTTCTGGTTAAAATTACAAGCGATAAGCTAGGAGGCTCTGTATATATCTCTATGTTTAAAAGCGTAGGGGTTTGGAAGTTTAAGGGCGCAAATTTATTTGTTGGAAATCAGAATCCAATAGCGCTGAAGTTCAGTGATGAAAGCATTTAACAGGGCAGGTCAATAAGACAGTTTACTCTACACTTGTGATTGTGCGGGAAAAGCTTCGCACAATTAAGCTGCTGGGACAGGCACCAGTTTGAAGTCATTATGGCTCTTAGCTTGATTGCCTTATACTCGATACTTTCAGTGCTATACGCAAAAAGTAGCAAAGGCCAAATTATTAGTTGCTTTTGTGTTTAAGCGAGTGCCTGTCCCAGCCATTGTAGGGGCTTCGTCGCTACAAGGCGCCCGCAGCTGCGGGCGTTATATCTATCCAACGAGGAAGCAATTATGAGTAGGTTGTGTTTATCTTTTATTGTCTGTGCATTATTTTCGTTTTCCGTAATGGCCGATGATAGAAGTGAGAAAGTAAGAAGCTTAATGGAGGCACAAGGGCTTCTGTCAATGTTTGAACAGCAACTTGCGATGGGAAAGGTACAAAATGAGGCTATGGGACAGCAAGTTATTGAACAGATACTCTCTCAGCTTAATCCTAATGAAGAGTTCCAAGTACGGTTTAAGGCTGCGCTTTTAACGTTCATGAAAAAAGTCGAAACGCCATGGTCAGCTAAAGAGATTATTTCTGTTTGGGGTGAACATTACGGTACTCAGTTTTCTGATAAAGAGCTAAATCAGTTGGTTGATTTCTACACATCTAAAATTGGTAAAAAAGAGGTGTCAGCGAGTAAAGTCGCATTGGTCAAATTTACAGAACACTTCCAAGCGCTCGGCGAACCGATAATGAAAAAGGCCATGCAGGAATATATTGAAGAACTTAAAATTACTGCTAAAGAGTGCAATTGTGCTAAGAAAGAGATATAACAAAACATCTTGAGCGACCTGTTTTTCGTCGCTTGAAAAAGACCAAACAATACAAAACAGGCGCCAACTATTGGCGTTAGAGCAGGTAATAAATAGTGCGCGGATATATAGTTGTAGATGTAAATATTAAGGATATGGAAGGGTTCATGGAGTATGCTTCACGTATTCCTGAGCTAATTGAAAAGCATGGCGGTAGGTATGTTGTAAAAGGTGCAGAGCCTGTCGTCATACGAGAAAGTATCGATGTACCAAAATTTTTAGTAGTTATCGAGTTTCCTTCAATTGAAGCCGCTGATAATTTCATTGATGAGCGTTCAAAGTCAGAGCTTATCGAAATTTTTAATCGTTCTACTGTAGGTCGAATACTTCGTGTTGAGGGTTGTATTTAGTTGTAAATTTCAAAGTATTTATAATCCTAAACTGCTGGGACAGGCACTAGTTTGAAGTCATTCTGGTTCTTAGCTTGATTGCCTTATACCTTATACTTTCAGTGCTATACGCAAAAAGTAGCTAAGGCTAAATTATTAGTTGATTTTGTATGTAAGCGAGTGCCTGTCCCAGCCAATATTAAAAGTTGACATTACTCTATCCCTCTAGCAATATGTAAATATGAATATAAATTTCACATATCAGATAGCTCGAATTATTATCATTCCATAGGAATGGTGGGGTTTTTGATGCGTTTATAATTTATCAAACCCGCCCAAGAGGCGGGTTTTCTATTGCTGTCTCATGGGTTTAATCTCAATGAACAGAGGTAGTATGAAAAAAATAGCAGTTTTCGGTAAGCCAGGGAGTGGAAAATCTACTTTAAGTAAAAAACTTGCATCAGCCTCAGGCATAGAATTGCATGCCTTAGACTCAATTTTATATAAAGAAAATGGAGAAGAGATCGATCGACAGAGCTACGTTGAAGCTCACGAGAGTATTCTCTCATCTGAAACTTGGATTATAGAAGGTTTCGGGCCAATGAATTCATTTGATTCATTTAATAGGCGTTTAGAAGAAGCTGATACACTGATCTATATAGAATTACCTTACTCGACTACCTATTGGTTAGTGACAAAGCGATTCTTAAAAGGACTATTTGTAAAGCCTGAGGGGTGGCCTGATGGAAGTTCAGTGCTGAAGGGAACACTAGAAAGCTATAGAGTGTTAAAACTTTGTCCTAAATTTTGGAATGATGGCTTTTTGCAGAGGTTAGAGAGACAGTCGGCTAATAAATCATTGCATGTGGTTCGGTCGGTTTCTGAACTCAACAGCTTTGTAGAAAAGAATATGAGATAAATGCATATAACAATAAAATTCACTTGACCGTAAAAGCCCTGCCTCTTTTTACGTCAAGTGATTTGGGCAAACTGCTGGGGCAGGCACTAGTTTTAAGTCATTCTGGTTCTTAGATCGACTGCCTTTATGTGAAAGCCTTGAGGACTTCGAGCAATGACTACCCTTGAACATCGCGCTCTGAAAAGCAATTCAGCCAAGGGTAGAGTTTGTTAGTCGCTTACAAAAAAACTAAATCTCATCAGTATCAACATCAACATCAACATCCAAATCAGTCTCTTCCACCGGCAGAGCTGACGCCTTAGGCCTATGATCCTGCAGGCGACCCACTACGGTTTCTAGTCTATGGGCTAGCTTCTTGGCTGCGCCATTGACGGCTTGATCTAGCGTTGCGGCGTGCTCGGTAACGGCCACTGGCTGCCGACCTTCCAAACGAGCCTCTAACATACAGCGATGATCGTGTAGCCCGCTTTTGCCTTTGCTCTCGTCACTGATATGCACTTCTACTCGGGTGATATGTGATTGGTAGTGATCTAACGCATGCTCGATAGACTCACTCACTCGATCGGCCAGTGCTTCGGTACCGTGGATGTTGGCGTCAGTATTAAATTGGATTTTCATGAAGCTTTCCTTTGGCTTAAGGCCTGTGATCTGTTGGTATTAGAGTCTATGTGGGGTCGAGATTGGAGCTAACAAGGGGGGAGGGTGTATTAGGTGGTTGTAATAGAACATTATAGTAAGAGGGGATGCACTCAAACTTGTGATCTAACAGTGATGGTTGATCACAAGAGTACGACAAACTTATCATTGATCTTAAGCCGTCTGCTTCTAACTTACAGAATATACGTTAAACGTTTCGTCGGTATAAATAATATCGTCGATAGCCAAAGTAATTCGCCATGGGCCAACTTTATTGCTTATAGGCTTCCAAATGGTATCGCCGATAAAAAATCGCCAATCATTTTGCTTGATGTACTCTTCACCCGAGAACGGCGCCATTACAATGCCATCTTCATCTGGGATGTTGGGGTGATAAATGCAATACTGCAGAATTTTATTTTTTGCTTTTTTAATGTTTACGATATAACCGAATTCAATATCAAGTTCGCAGGGGATATCGCGAGTCACTTTCCGTAGCTTTGGCAAGTCTTTGGATTCGCTATCCCATTGCGTGTAAATACCAAAATTAGTCAAAGTTACTTCGGATTTTTTCTTGGCCATAAATTAAGTTCTTATCTTATTAACTGTAAACATCGGCCAAAGCTGGCGGTTGGGATTTTTCGGGTGCCTTGATTCTTAATGGAGACACTCAATGGGCGACCTTAGCATAGCCCTGTAGCATCTCCAAAGCCTGTTAATGCCTCTTCGAGGTTGTCAATCTAACAGAGCAGGCGCAGAAAGAAGAAAGGTGCACTTAGGGGCGTGCATGAAATAACTTCCCGTTTTTGGGTGCACACTTGCCTTCGTTAAAAATATTTGCAATAGCCGGCTATTACGCCATATTTTCGCCTCGTCAAGCAAGCTCTCACAAATCCAAATTCCAGCAACTTATTCCGTGCTCGCCCCTTATGTAGAGATGCCGCCTCGCTTGAGTATTCGTAGTATTGATGCGTGCATGTTCTCACGCGTGTTGAATTAAACCGCACACCTGCTGCCCCTTTGAGTTAGGGCAATAAGATTTTACGCCAAGTTAAGGTACGCTTATAATGCTGCGGCGATATGAGGGAAAGGCTCCCTCCATGCTATTACCACCTGTGTGCTTGGCTTCAACTAAATGGCAACGCATAGATCTAGGAAACCGAACTTTAAGGAATTTTAATGCCAGTTTATGACTCCCCTGCCCGTTTTTCGACAGCTTCCGCGCTATTATTTACCCTCACGATTAGTACTGGGTGCTCGAACTCAAGCGACAGTAATAAAAATTTGACGCCTCCAACCAACAAAACCGAAAACTCAACACCAACTTTACCTGCATCATCGTTAGCAAGTAGTTCAGAAAGCCATCTTTTAAGCTCGATATCTAGTAGTTCGATATCTAGTAGTTCGATATCTAGTAGTTCATCATCGGTTGTCAGTGAAGCCGTTTCACAGCCAAGTGCGTTTTTCAACTCCACCCCCTGCAGTGAATTTAGTGCTGCCGTTTCGGCCACTACACACAACACGTTTATTGTTGATGCGCCGCTAGGGGATTGCATTGGTGTTTTAGGCGACGGCGCACAGAAACGCGAGCTACCATTACGAATAGCTTCATCAAACGTGGCCGATAGATCACTACGGGCCGGCTCGACGGTTAAGATTTATAACAGTTACGAGCAAGGGCGTTATCGCTGGTCGTTCGTCACTATTGAAGTGACTAATACTTCAAAAGAACCTATTTGTTTTATTAATCCAGCTCGCGATCTACTTAGCTTATACGACCACAACGATCAAGAAGTCGCATTAATCTCCGTAGATTCTTATTTGAACGGCTCAATCTTCCCACTGGCAATCGAAATAAATACCAATACCTGCCTCGCCCCTGGTCAAACACTGCCTTACAGTAGCAAATCTTTAGCTCTCCCTGTTGATGTGGTAAATGCTGCAGCATATGCGGTAATGCCCCCACTTGAAGGATCAGTTATCACTGACGCGATAGTAAAACCCAGCCCGAGCTTAACGAACTTCAGCGCCTCACCTGAAGATATCCGTGCTGAGTTTGTAAACAATACCGGGGAAACTATTGACTTATCGTTCAGCAGAATCATTTACTACAGCGCTGATGGTTACGCTGTCGATTTTTCGTTTATGGACCGTCAAGATACTGAGAGTGATATTGTTGAAAGTGGCGACCTGTTTATTTTAGAGGATGACTATCCTGCAATATTTGAATACCGCCATGCCCATGCAACCCGTGCCATTATTTATTTAGATTGGGAGTCTGTTAGTCAACCATAAAACTCGTCATGTAATTTAGGGTACCCCAAATACTTCGACGAATGACCTCGTATAAACAGGTCTATGTATTATGGGTGTCTATTAATTATCTTTGGATAGATTTCCGGTGTGCATGTCCTCGATTTTGTCACCAACATTTTTTGCTGCCTTAAACAGGCCTTATTGGTGATCGCATGACGAATGAATACGAAGAAAACGGCTACTTTGTTTTCAAAAATATTTTCAACGATGATGATCTCCAAGGCTTGCGAGAAGTCCTATTAGATTTCCACGAGTTGTGGAAGCGAAAAAACGCTCAATTGTATGCTGACAGAGCAGTAAATTCTGCATATATCACAGGCACAGAACATCTGGATGAGATCAAAAGAACGCTCTTGTTTAGGTTCATAGGTTCATCTAAATTGATGGATGCGGTAGCTTCTGTAATGAGTCGTCGTCCAACCTTTATGAATACTCAGCTATTCTTCAACCCTGCTAGCGCGGAACAAAAAAATTATTGGCACAGAGACCCGCAATACCACCTTTCTATCGAAGAGCAAAAGGAAGCGTTAGCGGGTTCCGAGGTTATTCATTTTCGAATCCCTTTAATTGCTGAGCCTGGGGTAGAGTTGGTGCCCGGCACGCATCGGCGATGGGATACTAATGAAGAGCTTGATGTCAGGTTAGAAAACAACGGACGAAAAAACCATGATCATCTTTCTACCGGTGTCAGAGTAGAATTGGACGCGGGTGATTTATTGGTGTTTTCAGCCAATATGATTCATAGAGGCTTATACGGTATGGATCGTCTGTCATTTGATATATTGTTTTGCGATCCAGATCCAAATTTAATGAAATACGTTAGTGATGACTGTCTTCCCAATAAGGAAATAATTAGATGCCTTGAAAATGCAGATGCATTTGAGAGCGCCATAGAAATAAAAACCAATAACAAGGCAATACTAATTTAGGGCACCCCAATGAATGACCTCGCGTAAATAGAGCTGTTAGCTATACCTAATGAGAGTAATCTGTTGGCGGGTGTAGTGGCGAAGCCTAGAAGGTTAATAATGTCGTTGGATCAAACCTCTTGGTGCCACTGCTATTACCGTGCGGTGATGTCTAATCACATCACTGAGTCTTGTGCTGGCGGGGCTAGGTGATGCAATAAACCCTTTCGCCGCAAAACTGATTAATGCTGGGTAAAAGGCTTGGGGTTACTCGGCGATTTTTTGGTCGTTAGTTAATATTTTGATTTTCTTCGACACTTGCCCCCCTCCTGCCTCGATGCGTTACCCTCCTGAACTATGCCCAATAATACCTCATTACCTCATTACCTAATTGGGTAAACTATTATTGCCTCGTCTCTTAAATGTGTATTCTGAGGATGATGATTTTTCGATAGATAAAAAGAGTTGCGAGGTAGGGGCTATTTTTTTGTTCGGATGAAATTAGCGACAACACAAAACGTTGAGTGATTATTTTTAGTAATAACCTTTGTTTCTGGGCCTTTAGCGAAAAATGATAGTATTTAACGTGCTATTTTATAGTCACATTGATAGCGCCTTTTTTTGGCTGAAAAACGAACCCTTTTACAATGGAGAAAGTTCAGTGACCCTAAAAAGAAAGAATAAAAACGGTACAATGAGTACACGGCGACAAGTTCTTACGCGCATTGCGTTAGCCGGTGGTAGTGTGCCATTAGTTAAGGCAATGGCGATTTTAGGCATTGGCCAAATATCGGCGCAGGCAAATGCCCGTTCACAGTATGATCCTGTGGTTGCTAAAAGCGGTATTGGCACAGGTAAAAAAGTGGCCATCATTGGTGCCGGTCTATCGGGCTTGACGGCAGCTTATGAGCTTTCGTTATTGGGGTATGAATGCAAAATTTTTGAAGCCGATAACCGGCCTAAAGGCAGAACATTTACGATTAGGCCTGATGGCTCTTCTGATAGCTGGTATCAAGAAGCCGGTAAAGACAGTGAAGGCAAACAGCGAGAGGCGGAGGTTTGTACTTTTAATGAGGCCGATGGTAAGGGCTCTTTATATTTTGAAGCCGGAGCTGGACGCATACCTACGCACCATACAACCGTACTCGATTATTGTAAAAAGTTTGGTGTTGCTTTAGAAAGTTTTATTTTTGCATCACGGGCAAATTTGATGCGGAGTGATAACTTTAATCAAGGGGAGCCTGTACCGGTAAGGCATTTTAAGCACAATTTACGGGGTTATTTGGCTGAAATGTTCCGTACGGCTAATGCTGAGCAGCTCGATGGTGTCATGACGCCGGAAGAATTTGAAAAGTTGGCCGATGTGTTTGGTGAGTTAAAAGAGGGCACCTATCAAGGTGGTGCGCGCGCGGGTTACGAGGTTGGGCCGGGCGCAGGTAATAATAGTGGTGAACTTTATAAACCGTTTGCTTTTGCTGATTTGCTCAAGGCAAAAACGATATGGAATACTCAGCTTTTTAATGACATGCGGCATTATTGGCAAACGAGCTTGGTTCAACCTGTAGGCGGGATTGATAATATTGCGGCGGCCTTTATGCGCCAAGCCACGCCTGCAGGGGCTAAAGTGGGCAACTTAATTCATTTGAGTCGTAAAGTTGTTGAAATTAAAATGGTGACAAGGCGGGGGCGTAAAGTCATCGTTAAAACGCAACATGTTGATCATTTAGGTAAACCTCTAAGTAAGAAGAATGAATCATTTGAGGCCGACTTTTGTATATCGACAATTGCCCCTTCGTTACTGGCAAAGGTTAAAAATAACTTTGACGATAAATTTCAAGATGCTTTAACTACCGGTGTGCATAACGTCGCTGCGTGTAAAGTAGCGTGGCAGGCCGAACGGTTTTGGGAGTCTAGTAAAAATGGTATTTATGGCGGCATCAGTTGGACATCTGATCCAATAAGTCAAATATGGTATCCCTCTACCGGTTTTCATAATCAGCGAGGTATTTTAACTGGGGCGTATTTACGCGATGACCCGACTCAACCATTGGCGGATACTGCCGCAAGGCCTGCAACACGTTTTGGGAAGCTCTCACATAATAGTCGTGTGGCGCAAGCTTGGGAGCAGGGCCGTAAGTTGCATGCCGAATTAGACCCTAGCGCCCGTAATGAACAGGGTAATCCTTATAATATGATTGATAAAGCGATGACCATTGCATGGCAAAATATGCCGTTCCAAGCTGGTGGCTGGTTTACCTATACCGATGATCAGCGTAAGGAGGGTTACCAAGTTATGTTGGCTGGGCAGAAAAATATGTTTTTTATGGCCGGTGATGCGATGAGTTATATTCCTGGCTGGATGGAAGGGGCGTTAACGGCAGGCTTACGCGCAAAAGCGCAAGTTGAGAATGCCACCGTAAAAGAGAAAATTGAGGCAGCCGTAACACTGTAAAAAAGTAAGGCGTAGCTTGCATTAATAATCGGCCACCTATTTGCGATGAGTTAAGCGCGAGTAGGTAGCCGTTTTTTGGCGGGCATGGCTTTTCATTAAAATTTTAATTAAGCAAAATATCGTAAGAGAAATATAGGATACCCCAAGCACTCGTTTAGGTATAACGCACACATATAGGCACTATTTGCATGTCGATAACAACACTGCACAAATAACAACTAGGCTTCGCAGGCCGCAGCAAAACGCGTTAAGCAATATGGGAAGTCTAAGGGCCGAGGAAAAAATTCTTTACCCAATAGTACTTGCCTCCTGCTTCCTCAGCAGTGTTGCTCAAAGCGTAACATGCAGGGGTAACTGCTCCTTTGCAATATACATGCTCTGCCTCGATCGTTCTCCCAATTGGCCACTTCCGTGTGGCCCAGAAAATGATCAGTTTGCCGGCCTATTTGTGCAAAGCTGAATAGTTAATATCTAACAACCTCCTACCCCTAATCCGCAATATACCAACGGCCTTGGTTGTCGTCGGTGAAGGTGCGGCCGGCTACTGTGTAGATAATATCGAAGGCAATCACTGAATTCTTTGCCACGGGAATGCCTTCTTTGGGAGTGCTCCAGGTACCCTGGGTGTTGGCTTTAAGGGGGGTTGTAATACGGGGTGCCTGGGGTGATTTTGTTTGCCGCCAGCGTATATCAACAGATTCGATGCAGGGTTTTGTGGTGACTTCTACTTTGAAGGTGTCTTGCACGGCATTTTTCTTGGCAGCGGCGACCGTTGCAGACTTAATCGTAAGGTCGGCAAGGCCAAAGCGCAGCCAGTGATTGTTACCGTGGTCTGAATCCCAGTGTGTTTCACCGTCGGGGTGGCTGCAGGAAAACCAGGCTTCAATCGCATCGCAATCCGCAGGGATGGTCAGTGGTGCGGTTAGCATAAACCCTTGGCCGCAGATATCGGCTTGGTCGGCAAGTGGAGTGCCGGCGGGTAAAGACATCACGCCTTGCCACTCGACGCCCGTGGGGTGAAAGCGTACAAACGCGCGAATGTCGTGGTGGTGGCCTTCGGATTCATTAAGCGCCACTAAACGCAGTGGGTCGTAGCGTAAAAGACAGGGGCCGGGAACAAGGTCGCCTTGAACCAATTCGTGAAAATCTGATGTAAAAGTAATTTGGGGCCTAGAGCCCGCATTGTTACGAAGTTGCATAAACATGATCTCGATAAATGGGGTTAGTAGGAGGCGCTAATGGTGGTGTCTGGGCTGTTATCAAACACCTTCACAAATACAATATCCAGTGATTCGTTCCAGTACCAGCAATCGCCTGAAGAAGCTTGCAACGAACCAGGATCACCTACGTTGGGTAAATTAACGCCATCGCGCGATACGGTATTAGCCGACGTTACACTGCCCAGTATGCCAATGTAACTAAAGGAAGCGCCCGGTGCCTCTGCTGTACCTTTGGGTACATAGTTGTCTGTAACTTTCGCCATGCGAACTTGGCGCACGGTGCCATTGTTGGTCAGGGTTTGTTGGTAGATGCGGGTTAAGCGCGATCCGCTGTTTTGGGTGATGCCATCGTCTTGGTAAAGCTCGTAGGCGGTGTCGTCGCTCCAGCGATCGGGGCCGGGATAACAGTTAATGGTTAGTGGGTTGGCTGGGAGCTCGCCGACCCATTGTTCTAATTCTTGGAAGGGCAAAATGGCCCCAGCGCGTACGTAAATGGGTACTAAATTGAGGCCGGCGGTGTAGGCAACAACGGCGCCGCCTTGTACTGCACCCAGCAGTGGTGCTTGGTTATTTTGAAAGGCATACCAATTGCTGCCGGCCGGAAGGTAAAGGTCGCGGGTGGGGCTAATGGGCGGCGAGGCGCTTTCGGCTTGGAATAAAATTGGCGCTACCATAAAGTCGCCGCCAACAAAAAACTGCGAGTTTATGTAGTAGTTGTTGTTGCCGTAAACCCCTGGGTCGTTGGGCTCGTTTAAAAATAAGGGGCGGCAAATGGGCAGCCCAGATTGCGTGCATTGGTACATGGCATCGTAGTACACCTGCAGCATGGTATAGCGCAGTGCTACGTAGGTGCGGC
>NZ_CEXWTU010000062.1:0-20205 GCF_982758155.1 Marinagarivorans sp.
TCGACATAGTAATACCCGCCATTCACAATCTCGCTAAGGCTTTGTATGCCGATGGGCAGTTTGCGTTTTTGTGTGGAGTGGGGCATGACTGCTACCTGTTACAGTGTGTCAGTCACTATAGCATTTTTGTATGATATTGGCGCTGAGTGGCGGCAGGTGATCCATGATCAATGGGGGCAGAGTCATTGATTTGTGCTCCGCGCCTAGCTTTCGAGCAAAGCATGCGGTGCGGGCGGTAAACGGTTCGTCCGATTTAGCAAGCGTGAAGCAAGCCCCTTGCTATCATGCGCCACCCAGAAACAATCGCCCCGAATCCCGAATACAATTTCACAGCTCCTGCGCTTCCAGCGCAACCACCTGCTGCTGCACCTTACTAAACTCCACCCCAACCCCATAAGTTATCCAGCCTTCACGCACATACTTTTGCGCATAATTATTCGCCTTAATTTGCGTTAGGGCATTGCCCAAAGGTGCATCGGGAACCACTTTAAACTCAAAAATAAACGTAGTGTTATTAAATTGAATAGCCATATCAACTTTGCCATTCACGCTTGCTTCTTCCACGGTCACATGTAAGCCCAGCGCGGCAAAGTGGCTATAAAAAACAGAGGCATAATGACCTTCGTAGTTTTGAATGTTGTTGTTCCTGTACCAGTCATGGGGAATGCTGGCGTACAGTGTTTTTAGGTGTTGTGCCAGCAATTCAAAATTGCAGGTTTTTAGGGCTTTTAATAAAGTGCTGCGGGTTTTGGTAACGGCGCTAATGCTAAAGCCTTGCGTGGGTAATAGCGCTTTGTTTAGGCTAACTTCTACCTCCACATTGGGGTATGTCAGGGTATATTCCCAAATGCCGGGTAGGGGTTCGTTAACAGCCCCAATCGTTAAATAGCCTGTTTGGAATAAAAGCGCTTCGGTAGCTATATCATCTACCTCAAAATAACCTAATAAATCTTGGTCCGAATGCATGGCGGCGAGGTCTAGGGTATTAACTTGGCGCTCACCCAATAACTTGATGAGGAAAGTAGGCGTTGCGCTTTCAAACCAATAGGGTTTGAATTGTTTTTCACGCAGTAATAATAAAACATCAAATGGGTTGTACACACTAGTGCCGCCCCAATTGTAACCGTTGTACCAGTCTTTAATTTGCTGCCTATCCAGCCCTTCTAATTCCGGGCTAAAGATACTGTCAATATCGTCATCGGTATAACCACAGATGGCCGAATAGCTGGGGCTTAAGGTAATGTCGGTTAAATTATTCAAGCCACTAAACAAGCTCACCTTGCTGAATTTACTCACGCCGGTTAATAATACAAATTTTAAAAACGGGTCGGCGTCTTTAATAACGCTGTATAAGTTTTTTAAACCCTCGCGGTTGGCAGCGGCTACCTCGGTGTTGGTGATGTTATCGAGAATGGGCTTGTCGTATTCGTCGATTAACAACACCACATTTTGGCCGTATTTTTTGTGGGCAGCCATGAGTAGGCTGCGGAAGTTACCTGGAATATCTAAAGCTCTGTTAGCGGGTAGGCCTAAGCGTTCACGGTTGTCACTGAGCTGCTGGGTAATGCGGTCATCTAAGGCGGCGCGCCCTTGTACTACGCCATCACCAAAACCAAACCGCACCACGGGGTGGGTGACTTCCCAGTTCCACTTATCTTCTATAAATAGGTCTCTAAATAAGTCGCGTTTACCTTCAAACAGCTGCTGCAGGGTGTCTAAAAATAAGCTTTTACCAAAACGACGTGGGCGGCTTAAAAAGTAGTAGCTACCTTGCTCAATCAGCTGGTGCATGTACGGGGTTTTATCCACGTAATAGCAGTTTTCGTTACGCAGTTTGGCAAAACTTTGCAGGCCAATGGGCAGTTTTTTCTTCATGGAGGCAAAAGGTTCTTCAGCTATTGATTGAGGGGTAATCATAGCATAGGGGTAGGCCGGAGATGGGGGCGGGACACTAGAAGCGGGATACGAGAAAAACATCTAATACGGCGAAAACTCATTGTCGTCAATTGATACCGATTAGCTACCCGGTTGAGTCATGGCTTTTTAAAGGGGCGCATATCGGGGCCTCAGAGCATTTACAGGGGCGCTCGCTCAAAAAACTGCATAATAATTAACCGCCTTCTACGCTTAAGCTAATGATTTAATCGAAAGTGATAAGGTGGTCATTTTGACTAAAGCAAGAAGCCTGCAAATCTCACTGGATACTACAGCTTATTATCACTGCACAGCTCGTTGTGTTAGAAAGGCATTCCTCTGTGGTTATGATAGGCATACCGGTACCAACTGCGAGCACCGCCGCCAGTGGGTTGAAGACCGCTTGATGCTTTTGGCGGAGGTTTTTGCCATTGATGTGTGTGCCTATGCAGTGATGAGTAATCACGTCCATACCGTACTGCACATTAACGCCGCTAACGTCCATGGTTTAAGTGATTTAGAGGTTTGTGAGCGTTGGCATCGTTTATATAAAGGCACGGTATTAACGCAAAAATATGCGCGTGAAGACCCCATGAATAAAGCCGAGCGGGTGGCGGTAAAAGTATTGCTGAATCAATGGCGGTTGAATTTATTTGAGATCAGTAAATTTATGAAAGCGCTTAACGAGCCTATTGCCAGAATGGTCAATGCCGAGGATAAGTGCACCGGTCGCTTCTGGGAGGGGCGCTTTAAATCGCAAGCGCTGTGCGATGAGGCGGGATTAGTGGCTTGCATGGCGTATGTCGACCTTAACCCTGTGCACACTAAGATGGCCGAAAGCACCGAAACCAGTGATCATGCGTGGATTAAAATGCGTATTAAAGCCGCT
Organism: Marinagarivorans sp.; assembly: GCF_982758155.1. Taxonomy (NCBI): domain Bacteria; kingdom Pseudomonadati; phylum Pseudomonadota; class Gammaproteobacteria; order Cellvibrionales; family Cellvibrionaceae; genus Marinagarivorans; species Marinagarivorans sp. Next base: position 2,804 of record NZ_CEXWTU010000062.1, read on the forward strand.
AAATGCAACGAGCCCCCCCCTGAATTTGACCTGTTTTGTAGGCAATCCCAGAGAGTCAATGCCACAAGGCTTACCGTTTAATTTAATGGATTATATCGAGCTAGTGGATTGGACGGGCAGGCGATTCGTGATGATAAACGGGGTGCTATTTGTGGATAATCTTCCGCCCATTTTGGATCGGATAGGTATCGACCCTCAAAGTTGGATAGCGCTAACCACCGTCTTCGAGAAAAATACCAATACTTTTCTAGGAGCCGAGGCTCACATAGAAAGCGCCGCCCTACAGCTAGGTTATAAGCGCACACCCAACCGGCAACGCTGTAAATTGCTCTTAGGCTAAAGATCGACCTTTAAGTTTACTGCTCTATCGATTCAATTCTACCTACGCGTATATATGCCTTAACACAATAGTTAACCCGTGCTGATAACCGGAAGTATAAGGCCGTAATTACGAGTGCTTTAGAGCTTATTGGTATCACTTCGTTAGGCTGTATCAGCTGTTTTTTAGGGGGAGTGTCCCTGTTTATTCTGTTTGACAGGCTTGCCACATATTGATTAATCGATTGCTGCTTAATTCTTGCGGGGCAGGTTATATGCTGGCCTTAAGCCAGTATTACGCTTGAGTGTTTTCGGTGTGGAGCCGCTCCATCCACAACTAAGGCTGGCTAGGTTAACCCGTGCCAAGATGTCAATCAGTGTGAGACTGAATATGCCGTTAGACGAGACCTGTGCTTATCCCGTAAAATAGCCAATTTTTTGAGATGAAAGCATGTCTAGTTCAATGTCTAGCTCGATGATTTTAAAGCTAAGCTGTGCCGATCAGCCGGGTATTGTTGCGGCAGTGGCCAGTTTGTTTTCGTTACAAGGCTTCAATATTCGAGAGTCTTCCCAGTTTGAAGATGTCCATACCTCTCGTTTTTTCATGCGTACAGTGCTGGAATCGGTCGAGGGGCCTAAATCTATCTCTGCGGTCAAAGGCGCATTCCATGCCGTAGCAGAACGCTATGGTATGGATTGGTCGCTGGATGATGGCGCGGCTAAACCTAAAGTGCTCATTGCTGTGAGTCAATGGGGGCATTGCTTGAACCATTTGCTCAATAGCCAAAAACAAGGCTCTTTACCGGTAGAGATTACCGGCGTTGTGTCTAACCATGAAACCATGAAGCCGCTTTGCGAGTGGTATGGCGTTCCTTTTCACTACTTGCCGGTAACCGTCGAGACTAAGGCTGAGCAAGAAGCTGAAATACTGGCACTGTTTGAACGCTCGGGTAGCGAATTATTGATTCTTGCCCGTTATATGCAAATTCTCTCTAATCACTTGTGCAGCGAGTTGAATGGTCGTGCGATTAACATCCATCATTCATTTCTACCCGGCTTTAAAGGTGCAAAGCCCTATCATCAAGCGTATGAGCGTGGTGTAAAGTTAATTGGTGCAACGGCACATTATGTGACTGCAGACTTGGACGAAGGCCCGATCATTGAGCAGGCCGTGGAGCGTGTATCGCATGCTCAAACGCCCGATAAATTGGTGGAAATAGGGCGGGATATTGAAGCTGTTGTATTGGGGCGTGCGGTTCGTTGGCATGCCGAGCGGCGGGTTTTATTGAATGGTCACAAAACGGTTGTTTTTGATAGTTAGTTGTCTGCTAAAAGGATTTAAGGCGTGGTGCATCAGTGGCGATTATACGGGACTCTTGGCTGTCACTTATGTGAGCAGGCTGAGGCAATAGTTGAGCAGCTCAAGCAATCCTTTGATATCGAATTAGAGTCTATCGATATTGCTGAAAGCGCCGGTAGTGTGGCTCAATTTGGCGAGCGTATTCCTGTACTCGAAAATAAAAATGCGCAGCAAATGCTGGATTGGCCTTTTGATCTTGAAGTGTTATCTGATTGGTTGGATCCACTCCCTTGCTAAATAAAAATAAACTGGAGAAATAGGTGTTAAAGAATGCGCTGTATCCTGCCGTTGGCTTAATTTACCTCAGTAATGGCATGCAGGTAGTGCTTATAGCGTGGCTGGCGTTATCTGCTTTAGAACTTTCGCCTATCGGGATGGGGCTGTTAATGACGGCTATGCTGTTGCCTCAGGTGGGGTTGCTGCCATTAACGGGCCGCTTGGCCGACCGCTATGAGCCTACTCAGCTTGCGAAAATAGGCTGTGCGGGCTTAAGCGTTAGTCATATTTTAATGGTGGCGGCGCTTCATATAACATCATTAAATATCGTTGTTTTAGTAGCTTACGCGTTGCTGCTGGGGATTAGCTCTGCGCTTTTTCTCCCGGCCAAAGATAAAGCCTCTGTGCAGCTATTGCCCAATCGATTGCAGCGCGCACTGTCTTTGAGTAGTGCCTTTCAGTTTGCAGGTATTGCGCTAGGTACACTGTTTGCCGGCTTTTTGGATGAGATAGGCGTGACGGGTGTTTTGATCGTCCAGTTTTTATTGTCCGCATTGGCGGCTGTATATTGGGGGCTTATCCCTGCTCATGTCAGTTTTCTTGATCATGGCCCAAATCATACGTCTACAGTAAAAAAACAATCTATCTCGGCCATTTACGCTCAGGGTCTTGCGATGGTTCGGGGAAGTCGGGTGCTTTCTCAATTGGTTGTTTTATGCGGCTTTAATGGCTTTATGCAGATGGGTTTTGCGGTAGTGCTATTTCCTGTGTTGGGTTTTTCGCATTGGGATTTTAGCAGTGCACAATATGCTTGGATGCAGGCAGCTTTTAGTGGTGGAGCCATTTGTGTTTATGTGGCGAATGCTTACCGAAAGCCCCAGCAATATCCTGGTCCATCAGTCTTATTTTGTTTGTTGTATAGCGCGGGTATCGCTTATGCCATTACCCGCGAGCCCACATTGATGGGCAGTTATGGTTTGATTTTCCTCTGGGGCGCTGTTGCCGGATATTCCGCTTCTATGAGCCGAGTGCTTTTGCATTCGGTAGCGACAGATGATACCCGAGGGCGTGCTGCGGCACTTTATCAAATGGTATTACTAGGCTGTGCTCCTTTGGGCTCTGTGGCTTGCGGTCTTTTGCTTCACTTTATGGGTATGCATCAAGCCTTGTATGTTTTGGTGGCGGCCAATGTGTTGGTGTTCGTCCTATTTTTGTTTAGCCGAGAACTGTGGGCAGTGAAGCAAGTTGCGGTCTAGAAATCTGCCTAAAAGAGAGTTGAGATGAATCGACGTAAGAAAGTGAATCAAATATTAAAAAAAAGAGCGAAGCAAAAGATGACGAAGCTTAACCCAAAGTCGAAGTCGGTTTATATCGCTAAAGCGGATCGCGAGGAGGCTGTGGTAGGCGAAGCGGTTACTTTGCCGACTGACGGCGAGTGATTCTGCTCCATACGGTTTAGGCAATAGGCTACAATGCGTACCCATTATTGTGTGTTGGTTTTATGGAATACGAATTTACTTCAGATGAGAAAGATCATCCACTCGCCGTTTTCTCTTCTGGTCATGTCGCTTTTGGTTGTTGGTTTACTGATGAGCTTGGCTCGAACCCGCAGCGTATTGAGATGCTGTTGGGCATAATTACTCAACTCGAAGCTAAAACCTTATTTGAACACGCCGATAATGGTCGTACATTTTCTTTGCAGCTGAACCGTGATGAAGTGGTGGTTAATGCGAATAGCTTGGCCGTAGAGATGGCTGATTTGTATGGCGAGCCTCAAGAAATTCCTTCCGGTGCTACAACAGACTTTTATGACGAAGAGCTTCATGCCGAATGCGGTTTGACCGATTTTAAAGCCGCATTGCTGGCTTGGCGGTTATTTCTGCAGACCTAAAGTTTAAATTTACGTATTGAGGCAATCTAATGTTGAGTTATCGCCACGCCTTTCATGCGGGAAATAGTGCGGATGTATTGAAGCATTTCGTCATTGAAAGAATCTTGAGCTACCTGGTTCAAAAAGATAAGCCTTGTTTCTACATGGATACCCATGCGGGCGCCGGTATTTATCGTACAAATGATGAGATTGCGAACAAAACAGCGGAATATAAAGAGGGTATTGAGCGTGTGTTGTCGGCACCGCAGGCACCTGATTCGATAGGTAATTATTTAAGTTGTGTTGAGCGCTGCCGGCGGGCTAACGGAAGCGATGTTTACCCTGGCTCACCTTGGTTTGCGGCTGATATTTTGCGAGTAATCGACCGCCTTGCGTTGTGTGAATTGCACCCACAAGATTACCCGACTTTGGCAGCGGTAATGGCGCAAGACCGGCGTGTGAAAGTGTATCGCGAAGATGGTTTTCAAAAAAGTATAGGAATGCTTCCGCCTATGGAGCGGCGCGGATTGATTGTCATTGATCCTTCCTACGAAATTAAAGCTGACTATGATGGCGTTGTCGATCATATTTTGGAACTGCATAAACGTTTTTCGACGGGAGTTTATGCGTTGTGGTATCCCGTGGTAGATGCCGCGCGGGTGCACCGGTTGGTGTCGCGCTTCAAAAAAGCAGGCCTTAAAAATACGCAACGCTTTGAGATCCAAACGCAAAGTGCTGAAGGTGGCGGTATGTACGCGTCGGGTATGATTGTGGTGAATGCGCCGTGGACACTGGCAAAGGATGTAGAGTCTGTAATGCCTTGGCTGAGTAAAGTTTTGGCAAAAGATAATAGCGCTAGTTATGTCAGTGAGGCACTTACCAGCGAATAGCCACCGGTAAGTGACTGTGGTTTACACATTTTAGTCATTTATTGTTTTAGGTAGGGCTCAATTTTTCTTGCTAAGTCGTGCACGCACCCCTTTTTCAACATACTGAGGTGTCCTCCGCTCACTGAATGGGTCGTTAAGTGCTGGATATATTTTTTCCAGCCAAGATCTTTCGTCGACGGCTCGAACGGGGAGCGATCTTGTGCCCTGTATAAAACAACTGGTGAATTATAGGGGCTTGGGGAATAGTTTTTTGAGGCTATTTGCCTAGCATCAGCTCGATAGTTATTTGTGTCTTGCTGGGTTTCTTTCCTTTTTAATGAGCCTGCCTTACGGCTAAGTAACTGCTTTGCATAGGGGAGGCCTTTTGAAAATAGCAGCTTAGCGTGTATCCATAATTTTTGGCTTGACGTCAGTGTTGCTAAAAATCCCGGTCCCGATGTATCCAGTAAGCCCACAAATGTAACGACTTCATTGTTGCTCTTGAGTTGGCGGGCCACTTCGAGAGCGATAATTCCACCAAAAGATTCACCGCAAAGGAAGTAAGGCCCATTAGGTTGGTGAGCTTTAATTACCTTTAAATATAATTCTGCCATGGTATTAACATTAAGGAAACTCTGCAGCTCGGAGGTGTTCGCGCCTTCCTTCATGAGTAATATTTCCTGCTCAAGGTAAACACCGCACACCGTTCTATCGCTATTCAGTTCATCAGCAAGATCTTTGTAGAGGAATATTCCGTAAAGGCAGAATAAGGGCTCCCGTTGAGGGTTTCCTTGTTTTAAGATAACGACATCGCCTTCTGTTTTTATCTTGTCATCATTGGTTATGAGTGAGGCCATCTCTTTAATGGATGGGTGTTTAAGCAGGTAGGTGATTGGAACTGTTTTGTTGAATTCTTTTTCAATAGCATAGATGTACTTTACAGCCGCTAGTGAGTCACCACCTAGTTCAAAGAAGTTGTGGTTTACCCCTATGCTTGGTAAGTCGAGTAGCCTTTGTAATAGCTGCGCCAATAATTCTTCGGTTGCATTTGAGGGGCTCTCGGCTTCGCCGGATACCAGCGTATTTTTTTGGGAAGGTGCAGGTAGCTGGCTTCTATCTAGCTTGCCGTTATGATTAAGCGGCAACTGTTCTAGTTCTACCAATAGAGAAGGGACCATATAGCTTGGGAGATCTGATCTGAGCGTTTTGAATATTGACTCGCTTGCGCCTTTTACTTTATTGTTAAAAACAAGGTAGGCGATTAACTGTACGTCGTTATCATAACTTTCGGTTTTACTTGGGCCTTTTTCTCGGGCTACAACAACACAGTCAGTAATGCCTTCTATTGTTTTTAAGGATGCCTCAATTTCTTGTAATTCAATACGCATTCCGCGTATTTGCACCTGAAAATCTTTACGTCCAATTAGTTCTATGTTGCCTTTTTCATCTAGCCGCCCTAAATCACCCATTGAATAAAAGCGCTCGTTATCAATAGAGATAAAGCTTTTCTTTGTCAAAACGGATTGGTTCAGGTAACCCTGGGTGACACCTGCGCCAGCGATGAAAATGTTGCCGATTATCCCCCTAGGAACCGCTTGCAAGGCATCGTTGAGTATTTCGATTTTGGTGTTTTGGTGCGGGCTACCAACGCGTGATTCAGTAATTTCATTTGCAGCTTGGGTAACCTCGTAAGTGCATGCCATGCAACTCACTTCACTACTACCATAAATGATAAAAATTTCTGCATGACGAAAGACCTGCTTAAGGCCTTGTAATACTTGTACTGGGACCATGTCTCCACCGGATGAAACATGGCGCAGTGATGTAAATGGCGTTAAATCGGGGTGTGTTTCTATAATATAGGGGAGAAGTTTTTTTAGAAGGCTGGGGCCAAAATGAAATGCGGTTACATTTGTTACCGCTTGGGTTAATTTTCGTAAATCTAGAACATCTTCCCTGCTAGTGATTTGAGTGCAGCCGCCCGCAGCAAGAGGTACGAGTAATTCAAACAGGCTAATGCTAAATGTATATTTTGCTGCGGAAAGTAAAATATCATTATTGCTGAAACCATAGCGGTTTATGGCGGAGTGAATGTAGTGGTTTAAGTTACTGTGGCGAGAAACAACACCCTTAGGCTTGCCGGTAGTGCCTGAGGTAAAGAATATGTGAGATGCGGCCTCTAATGGGATGCAGGAAGGTGTATGTTCGGCGGTTACTTGAGATCTTAATGCTTCGGTTATGGTGACCGCTTGAATTGTATAATCGCTAAAGAGTTGAAGCGATGATTCATCGGTGATAATCAGTGCGGGCTCTATTTCATTAAAAATATCTGCAATACGTTTTTTAGGGAAGCTGATATCTAGAGGGACATAAACTGCACCTGAGGAATAAATGCCTAAAATAAAAGGGATGACGTCCAAGCTGGGGGCTAGAGCGGTGGCAATACAATCACCGATGCCAATGTTTTTTTCTGATAAAAAACGTCTTATTAGTAGTGTTTTTTCGCCAAGTTCTCGGTAGGTAAGTGATGTATTGTTGAATTTTACCGCTATATTGTTGGGCGTTGTTTTCGAAAAGTTTAAAATGGTTTCATGTACAGGGATGTTGGAGCTATCTCTATGCGCACCGGTTAGTACATTATTGATTTTTTGAATCTCGGAGCGATCGAGTATATTTATTTCATCGACGGTAATATCTGTTTTTTGGGAAAGCTGCTCGAGTACTCGATATAAACAAGTCGATAAAGAGGATTGAATGGCAATCGTTTTAGTGTCGTTATGGCGTAGCCACCAGCGTGCCGTAACAGTATGGGGGGCGATTTTGGTTTCGCTGATGATGAGTGCTATGGCACACTCTGAATCGGAGAGTCGTTGATAAATATCTTCTAGGGGGAGGCTGGCTTTGTCATTGTCGACCCTGATAAATGCAGTGTTCGCTACTTTGCTAATTGCATGGGTATCTGGCTGGGGGGCAATAAGTTGTTTTAGTTCTTCTGCAAGCCTTGTTAGCGTAGGAGCGCTTTCCATATTAACGCGGATATTGCTAATGCTCGTGGCGCCAAAGAGGCGGGTGTACGTGAAAACACTTTGGCCGGTATGCCGATAAATTACAGTGCATAAAGCGCTTTCGAGTAAGTCGCTTGCAGAAAAGTTATTTTTTGCAGCGAGTTCTGGAAGCTTGCTGTTGAGTTCTAAGTGTGATTCAGGTTTTAAGTGGGGATTCTTGAGTGTTACAGGATAGTTTATTACAGGCTCTAGAATTGAGGTTGCGACAGCAATAGCCTCGAAATTGTTTACCTTGACGGCATTAACCATTGCATGGTCCTCTAATTGTTGATCTAACTCACCGCATAATGAGTTAGATCAGCCTGTTTTTGTATTAAGGTATCGTTACTACGCTGGTGTCAGCGAGTGTTTCTAAAAACGCAACAATAGCATCCTCTTCTTCTTCAGATAAGCATAGGTTACCAATGCTTCTTGGGTTTTCCACATCATCGCAATAGTTCTCGATGGTTTGCCCTGTAGGAATACTCACTTTACAAGCTTCTTCGTCATCACAAGCAAAAATGTTGCTCGCGATAACTTCCGGTAGTGGCCAGCAGCCTCGTTCAATGGCTACGCTATTTGTTACAAAGCGTTGCGGTTGGCCACTTTCGTCCAAGCAGGCCGGCTTAAGGTCGCGAGTATTGTAGAAATGAACAATATCCTTTAACGATTTAAAGTAGCCGTTGTGTGCAAAGGCTTTGGGCGCTCCAGGGTAGGGGCGTTTAGCAACATTGCGTAATGTTGGGACTTTAAATTTCCCTTCGTGGCCAGGGAAGTCAGAACCTTCAATACCATCTTCATCTCGCGCTGCAATTCCAAGGTCTACCCAAGCTTCCCCTAAAGGGTTCAGTGTATTTCCGTTGTCATCCTTAACCTTGTCCATCGCATACCACGGGTTTTCGGGGTTTGCTGGGGCGCCAATATTAAAGTAGCCAGCTTGAGGTTTAGTGAATAGCTCCTTGAGCGATGTTCCGTCTGATGCGGTGGAGCCTGCATGGCAGAATCGAGCACAGCCGATATTGTTACTGAAGAATAGCGAGTGGCCTAGATTTTCTTGTTCGGTTAAGCCGTCGAGTGGTAATTCTACGGCGCCATTGTTGGTGATCTCTTCGGCAATGGCTGTATCAAACTTAGAGCTAAAAGAGTTCACTTCACTAGAGGCTTCCCAGGTGGCTATGGCAAAGCCTATGCGCTGATGAACGAAGTCGGTATCAACGTTATCATTGCACTTTAATTTCTCTCCCCAAGCTTGCTGCCAAAGTTTTGCATGGCTCTGTTTGACGCGCTTACAGAGTTTTTTTGATGAAGGTAAATTTTGCTCAACATCGTTAAGGAACGGTCCCATTGCTTGATCTGCGGCGGGGCCCAATAGCTGGCTCATGGTTAAGACTTTATCGGCTGACCAATCCGCCGGGAAAATATCCGCTGTAATAGTTTCTCCTGTTGCTCTGCCGTCCCAAAAAGTACCACCTGAGGGCGTAGGCCCATTACGCCCTTCTGAGACAATAAAATTCTCTGCAAAGGTCACATAGGCATTAGTTGGCGGTTTGCGGTTCCCCGCGCGTTTGTGTTTCGCACCATGCACTACTGCTCCGCCAATATTGACGAATGGGTCTTCAGCCGTAAAACCAAACTCGGCAGAGTGGCAGCTTGCGCAGGATTGGCCGACAGGCTTCGATAGTTGGTCATTGAAAAAAATAGCTTTCCCCAGTGTTTGCATGGGGGTTAATTCAGGCGAATTCTCCTGCGCATTGAGCGTTTGGCAATAACCGGCGAATACAATAGCGAGAGGAGTCGCAACCCTAAGTGCTTTTTTATAGTATTTCATTTTTATACCCTTTTATTATGTCTGCCTTTATAAGCAATGAGCGCGCCATAATGATTTTTTTGGCGACTTATCAATTTGGGGCGGCGGCAGAAGGGCGGGTTGATTATGGTTTTTTTAGGCCTTTGGCAGCCAGTGACATGGCGCGTAAACTCCCTCTTGACCCTGTCGAGATCCTTTCCATTGGTCTGGTTGTTTGTTTTTTGAGCAGCGCATCCCTTTTGTGTTGGATTGAAAAAAGTTATTAACTTGCGATTAGAGTGCTCTGATCCCTTTTTGAATCAAGGGTTTTCAGGCTAATTGTTTCTTGATGATGTTTTGCGTGAAGAGTTGGCGGGAAGTTTGCTTTGTTCGTGGTATGGATGATTTTGGCTACCGCGTAGCTGTAAAATTTTTACCCATTAGAAGGCTATTAACGTGTTTGTTTACTCAGCTGCTGAGCTGTAAATTGGGCATAAATAGTTTCTTTGGCCCTTATTTGGAGAGATACTTTCATGAATGATTTAGTGCCCTATGTAAAAGTTACCGACGTTGCCTTTATTGAGTTTTCTGGCAACCAGCCCCATCTGCTGACGAGCTTATTTCATCAACTGGGGTTTACTCATAACGCCCAGCATCAGTCGGATAAAAAAACATTACATTATCAGGGGAATATCCATTTTATTTCTAATCCGGATGCGGGCGGTAATGCTGAAGTTTTTCGGGGGGTACATATTCGCGGTGCCAGTGCTATGGGCTTTAAAGTGGCCGATTCGGAGGCCGCGTTCAAGCAGGCGGTAGCCTTAGGTGCAACACCCGCTACGCTGCGGGATTATGATATCCCTGCAATCAAAGGGGTTGGGCAGTCTTTAATTTATTTGGTAGATGATGCTCACGAGAAAGCTTTATTTGCTGAGTTTGGCTACCGGAGGCAAGTTGCTCAAAATGAGCAAACACGTTTAGGGCGAATAGATCATTTGACGCACAATTTACAGCAGGGTGGGGTGGATCGCTTAGCCGACTTCTATGAACGCATCTTTGGCTTTGAGCGTATACGGTCTTTTCATATACACGGCAAAAAGACGGGCTTATACAGTGAAGTTGTCGCTAGCCCTTGCGGCCGTGTGATTATTCCGCTCAATGAAACGAAAGATGATCAATCGCAAATTGCAGAGTTTATTCGTGAATACAATGGTGAAGGTATTCAGCATATCGCTTTAACGAGCAGTAATATCTATCAAACGGTTGATGCATTAAGTACTGCGGGAATACCTTTTCAAAATACACCGGGTACTTATTATGAGGGTGTTGATAAGCGTTTGCCTGGGCACGGTGAGCCTGTGGCCGAATTGCAAAAGCGCAATATATTGGTTGATGGTGGAGAGGAGCAAGGCGGAGGATTCTTGTTACAAATTTTCACGCAAAACAGCATTGGGCCTATTTTCTTCGAGTTTATTCAGCGTAAGGGTAATAAGGGTTTTGGTGAAGGTAATTTTCAGGCCTTGTTTGAATCGATTGAGCTAGATCAAGAGCGCCGGGGCGTATTGGCTTAGAAGCACTCGCTGCTTCTTGGCTGCCAATAGACTTTCGTACAATAAAAAATGTCACACTTGGGGCTGTTGTTGTGTCTTTGTTGTAAGGCTATGCAGTGCATAGATTTCATTTCAAAGGCTATGAGGACTTATCATGCCCCCTGTATTACTGTTCAATACCGATGATGTACTACTTGCCCAAAATGGCTGCGAGCGTGCATTCGAGCGTCTTGTAAAAGCTGCGCATCAAGTAGTGAACTGCATCGCGCTAGCGATTACTCGTGATGTTGATGCAGCTAATGATGTTACGCAGCAAGTATTCATTAAAGTTTGGCAAGAACTCCATCAATTGAAGAATCCATCGAGCTTTTTACCTTGGTTGCGTCAAATTACGCGGCGATTTGCTTTGAATACATTGCGCGGTGCTGATCGAAGTCGAGTGCTAAAAGGTGATGAGGGGCAGGCACATATTGCGCGTGCAGTTGACCCGTGTGAGCATGCTTCGGCGTCGCTTTTCCGTTGCCAGCAGTCCGCAATTATAAATGAGTTGCTGGATGAGCTTGAGCCAGAAAACCGAGACATTGTCTTGCTTTTTTACCGAGAGGAACAAAACTGCGAGCGAGTAGCGGCTTTGCTGGACCTTTCGCCGAAAGCAGTCAGGAAGCGACTTCAGCGATTGCGCGAAAAGCTAAAGGTGGAGGTTTTAAGCCGTTATGGCGATGCAATTATAGCGACAGCGCCGATAGGCTTAGTTTCAGTGATTTTATCGGCAATTACCCCGGCTGCACCGGCTGCGGCAGCTTCCATTTCAGCCACTATTGCTCATAAAACACTGGCAGGTAAGTGTTTGGCGATGGTTGGTGGTGCGACAATTGGCGTTGTTGTTGGCCTGGGCGCGCAGTATTTTGGGGCAAAAGCGGCTATTGATAAGGAACCCAATAATGATCAGCGTACAACATTAATACGGTTGCGATCTCTGGGGCTTTTATGGAGTACTGTGATGCTTATTGCGGTTGCCTGCGGTTATTACTTTACGCTGGGTTGGTTTTGGCCGTTGCTGGCTTACACGTTATTTATCGCAGGGCTTATTTTCTATATCTTTTGTTTTTGGGCTGTTTCATCTTTAACCTCCCAAGCTAATGCGTTTTGGCGTTGGTCAGGCTTATTATGTGGCGCGTTTACGGGGTATGCGGGCTTGCTCGTTGGGCTGTATCAAGCTGGGCGGTTTCTTTAGTGTGTTCGCTCGGGTGGGCTTTGATGTAAGAGTCCCTTAAGCCTTGCTCGATTTCGTTGTATGGCCATATCTACGATCAATATTGGTATCCAAAATACAGTGTATTAGTGAGGCAGGCGATGACTGTTGGCATTATTGGCGCCTGGGGTTTGTATAATGCGGGCTCTTTAAGGATGAATTGATCTGTCTCGACTATATTTATAGTTGAGTACTATCTTTGTATTCCTTATTTGTGCCGATCGCCACACTGAGTGATTGTGCTTCCCTCACAAAAAATATAATAGCCTTACTGCAATGATGAAACCTGCTTTTACTACCCTTATCCCTTTTATGTTGGCGCTTATGTGCTGCGCTTCTTGCTCTGCGCCAACAGTCTCTTCGGGCTCGCTGTCGTCCGTCGATTCCTTTCCGGGGCATTCTCGCTCGCCTGAGGCGATTGAACTTGAAGTTGAACGCTTATTATCACTTATGACACTTGAGGAGAAGGGCTCTCTTGTGCATGCCAATGGTAAGTTTTCGGTGGCTGCGGTAGAGCGTTTAGGGATACATGAAGCCTGGTTATCTGATGGGCCGCACGGTGTGAGGGAGGAGATCTCTCGACACAGTTGGGATGCAGCAGGCTGGCCCAGTGATTATTCAACGTATTTGCCACCACTCACAACGGTTGCTGCAAGCTGGGATCGCGAAATGGCAAGGCTGCACGGCAATGTGTTAGGCAGTGAGGCACGCCATCGCGGGAAGGATTTTATCTTGGGGCCGGGGGTGAATTTAGCACGGCTCCCGCTGTATGGTCGCAATTTTGAATATTTTGGTGAAGACCCTTATTTGTCGGGCAAGCTAGCGAGCGAAGCAGTAAAGGCAATTCAGCAAAATGATGTGGCGGCAACGGTAAAGCATTATGCCTTGAATACTCAGGAGTTGAATCGCATAGGCGTTGACGCCAAGCCCGATGAACGAACGCTGCGTGAAATTTACTTACCGGCTTTTGAAATGACTGTAAAGGAGGGCAGAGCGCTGAGTTTAATGGGCGGATATAACCGTGTTCGCGGGACTAACGCTAATCAAAATCGTCATTTGGTTGTGGATATCTTGAAGGGCGAGTGGGGCTTTAAAGGTATTTTGATGACTGACTGGAACGTGGATATTAATACCTTTGATGCAGCCATGAATGGCCTTGATTTAGAGATGGGTACAGCAGTTGATGAGTACAGCCAGTATTTTTTAGCTGAACCTTTTTTACAGATGATTCGCGATGGGAAAATTCCAGAGTCAGTGCTCGACGACAAGGTGCGTCGTATGCTTCGTGTGCAGTTAACAATGGGCATGATGGATAAAAATCGTTTGTCTGGGCAGCGCAATACTCAAGAGCATCACCAAGCCTCGAAAAAAATAGCGCAAGAAGGCATTATCCTGCTTAAAAACGAGGGCGATGTTTTACCTCTCAACAAAGCTAAAATAAAAAATGTATTGGTTCTGGGGCCCAATGTTGATCATCCCCATGGTGCCGGCGGCGGTTCTTCAACGGTAAAAGCTTTATATGAAATTACACCGCTGCAAGGTTTAAAAAATGCGCTGGGCGAAAGCGCAAAAATTACCTTTATGCGAACGCGTAAAGCGGCAGCGATATTACCCATTGATGGTATTTTTGTAGAAACGCGGCACTGGACGGGAACCCCCGCTTGGAATACTGAGTTTTATAAAACAGCTGCGCGCACGGAGCGTTTATCGTTCGATACTACACCCGATTCAAGCTATAAAATCACGGGTGATAAAAAAGAATTTATCACCCTAAGTGCGGATATTCGGCCTAAAACTACGGGCGAGCATGTTTTTAAAATATCGGCTTTGGGTAAGGTGCAATTACGTATTGACGGTAAAGTAGTATTTTCTAATGCCGGCTCATCAAAAACCATTGTGCGCCATAGTGTAAGCTTGAAAAAAGGTCAGATATACCGCGTTGATATTTTATATGACGGCAAGCAAGAGTTTTTGGTGGGCTGGGATGCGCCAGGGAATGTTTTTTCTTCAATGGAGGAAGTCATAGCCGAAGCTAAAAAGGCTGATACCGTTATTTACGTTGGCGGTTTAAGTCACGGTGATGATCGTGAGGCAATCGATCGCCCCGACATGAAGCTACCTAATGACCAAGATGCTGTGATCGAAACATTGCTAAAGGTAAAGCCGGATGCAGTCGTGGTTATGATTGCAGGTTCAGCAGTGGAGATGCCTTGGGTCGAAAAGGCGAAAGCCTTGCTTTGGACCGGTTATGGGGGATTGGAGGCGGGTAATGCGTTAAGCGATGTTTTATTGGGGGTGGTTAACCCGAGTGGTAAGTTGCCTATAACATTACCGTACAAGCTTGAAGATACGCCTGCGATTGCGCTTAATGATTATAACTCCACCGAAAGTCTTTATCCCGAAGGTGTGTTTATGGGGTATCGCTGGTTTGAAGAAAAAAATATTAAACCAATGTTTCCCTTTGGTTTTGGTTTGTCCTACTCCGAGTTTAAATATTCCAATTTGCGTTTGTCTGCTAATACTTTGAAGCCCGGCGATGTAATGACGGTAAGCATTGATGTGACCAATACCGGTAAAGTTGCGGGTGGTGAAAGCGTGCAATTATATGTGGGTGATACGACGGCTAGCGTGCCGCGGCCGGCAAAAGAGCTTAAGGGCTTTGATAAAGCGTATTTGTTGCCCGGTAAAACAAAGACGCTTACATTTACGCTTAATCAGCGTGACTTATCATTCTGGGATGTTAAGTCGAATGATTGGCTAGCGGAGGCCGGTGAGTTCAAGGTTATGATTGGGGCTTCTATCGCTGATATTCGGCTTGAAAAAAGCTTTTCTTTCGAGCAATAAATATTCAGTCTGTCGCGAATTTTAAGAGGGCTTAATATTTGTCTGGACTGATGGGGCCACTTTATAGTTGATCGACAGGCCTGTTTCCTCGCCCCGACGTGAATCGACCAATGTTTCTATTCTAGTGAAAAACTTGGTCGATTTATCAAAACTAAAACATAGACAAATCTACTCTCCATGCGTTATTTCTGGCGCAGAGGTTGCCTATTCTCTGGCTTCTCAATATTCAGGGGTATTGCGTTGCCCCTTTTGCGGAGCTGTGCGTATCTCGGTGCGCATGCACTGCGCTCAGTTGGGTTATTTTTTGCTTTTGTTGGGTGCTTTGTGTTCATTTCTCTTGGTTCAATCTGTGTATCTTGTGTATGCTGGTTTTCGCCGCAACTACTGTAATGACCAGCACTAGATTGCGAATCACACTGCAATATTAAGCAACCGATTTATTGTGTTGTTTATATTCTGATTGAATAAAAATAATATACAGGTGAACCTGAATGCTCAAAAAGAGTGTCTTAAAAAATGCGGCTATATTCTTCTCAGTGTGCATTATCGCCGCCTGCGGTGGCGCACCGACGAGTAGTTCGTCCTCGAGTAATTCTTCTAGCTTAATTAGTTCTTTAAACTCCTTAAGCTCCAGCAGTTCTTTAAGTTCCAACAGCTTTTTAAGCTCCAGCAGCGCCCTAAATAGTAACTTTTCGAGTTCAAGTGTTACCAGCTCTTCGCCCAATGAGCCTCTAGAGGCTTTTTTACGACCTATTGATATTAGCGAGTCAGCGTCGTTGGCGGTAATTGATCCTCAAACAGGTAAATTACGTTACGGTTTGTATGCGAACCAAGGACAAGCTAACCGCGTTCATATTGTTCCTGACTTTTCACATGCAGGCTACATGGGCGGTGGTGTTGCGTTACCCGATCATGGGTCCATTCCCGTTCGTGAAACATTGAGCCCAAGCGGTGGTGATGATGCCGCACAAATCCAAGCGGCAATTGATCGTGTGGCGGTATTGGCTGCAGACAATCGGGGTATTAAGGGGGCGGTATTACTCTCTGCGGGCGCTTACAGTGTAGGTAGCACGCTGAATATTCTTGATTCTGGTGTTGTCTTGCGTGGTGAAGGTCAGGGTGAGAGCGGCACAGTTGTACGTGCGACTATGACAACATTTCGTGCGACTGTGATAGATGCGCGTGGCTCGGGTTCGGGGCTCAACCCGCGTGTTGCGAGTAACGAAAGTCGTACTCGAATCGCAGATCCCTACCTTCCTGTAGGTTCGACGACAATCACTTTGGCGTCAGCTACGGGATACAGTGTTGGTGATAGGGTTGCTATTCTTCGAACGCCAAGCGCCGCGTGGTTGGGTGAGGGGGGCGTTAATACCGCGATTCATGGTTGGACAATTGAGGGCTATAAGATTTCTTCGCAGGCCACGATCTTAGCTGTAGACGGTAACCGCATTGCGATTGATATACCTATTATGGATACCATTGAAGCCGCGTACGGTGGCGGAGAGGTTTACCGTGTTGATACGTCGGCGCGTCTTCAGCAGGTTGGTGTTGAAAATTTACGTATTGAAACGTTGAATTTTGATGATGCTAGTGATGAAAATCGCGCATATTACGCCATCCAAATGCGAGAGGTCGAAAACGCTTGGGTTCGAGATGTGACGGTGCGATATTTCTCTCACGGCTTCACCTTTAATGATGGTGTACGTTTTGTAACTGCTCAGGATTTAGCGTATTTAGATCCCGATTTTACCGTGGCTGGTGGCTACCACTATGTGTTTAATTTGAATGGCGGTAATAGCATTCTTTTTCAGCGTTGCTACGCGAACAAAGGCCGCCATACATTTGTATCGGGCTCGGGGGTTCAGGGCCCCAATGTATTTCTGGACTGTCTTGCAACGAATGTCGCTAATGATTCCGGTCCGCATCATCGCTGGTCTACAGGAACGTTATACGATAATACAAAAGGCGGTGCGTTAAACGTTCAGAATCGTCGAGGCTCTGGCTCTGGGCATGGTTGGGCTGGGGCGCAACAAATGTTTTGGAATTCGTCGCACGCGACATACATTGTTCAAGCCCCTGTGGGAGCAATGAACTGGACTGTTGGTATTCAGGGCGATTTTGTCAGTGGCGTTTGGCAGCCAGAAGAGCCGCGCGGCATGATCGAGTCTCATAATGCCATGGTGCAACCGCGTAGCCTCTATTTGCAGCAGCTCCAAGATCGCCTCGGCGTTGCGGCCGTCAATGCAGTTACGATTCCACAGCAGCGCGAAGGTGATATATGGAATGCTCTCGT
>NZ_CEXWTU010000062.1:20215-22783 GCF_982758155.1 Marinagarivorans sp.
GCAGTGGGGTGGTGAAGGAAAGTTTGATGGTTCGGTTGTTGTCGGAAGCGGCGATGCTTTCTGCGACAGCGGGGTTTTGAGTGGTGCTTACTGCTGTAGCGCGACATGCGGCTTTTGTGGCGGATCCGGTTGTGGCGCTTTAGAGGGGACATGTTGTGGTGGCGGTGTCGAGGCTGTTAATCGTTCGTGCGATGACTTTCCCGCGCCTTGTACGGTGGGTTTGTAGGGGGCAACTATTGAGGTTACTACCTCAATAGTTGCCCTTTAGCTAATGCGCAATGAATGAATTGTGTATTAGCTCTTACGGTAAAACATGTAAGGCGTAGCTGGGTTTAATAGACGCTCGTTATTCGTCGATCACTCGAAAAGATAAATCGATCGCTTTGATGTGTTTTGTCAGTGCGCCTACTGAGATTCGGTAAGGCTGGCAGCTGGGTAGGGCTTCAAAATTATCCAGTTCCACATTGCCCGAAACTTCAAAAACACTGTTGGGTGCTGGGGTGTTTAAAATCTCCAGCGTATCTTCGTGGCTAAAGTTATCGAGCATAATAATGTCGGCTTTAGCGGCGAGTGCTTCCTCGAGTTCTGCGCGTGTTTCCACTTCTACCTGTACCGGCTTAGTTGGCACCATTATTCGCGCCTGCCCAATAGCGGGGCTAATTCCACCGCAGGCGGCGATGTGGTTTTCTTTGATTAAAAAAGCGTCCCATAAACCAATGCGATGATTGTGGCAGCCGCCCACAGCGACAGCATATTTTTGGGCGATGCGTAATCCAGGCAAGGTTTTTCGGGTGTCGAGTAAGGTAATTGCTGTGCCTTTAACGAGGCTGGCATATTGGCGCGCTAGGGTGGCGGTTGCGCTCAGGGTTTGTAATAAATTGAGTGCGGCGCGTTCGCCCGTTAACAGCGTGCGCGCATTGCCGCGGATTTCAAAAAGGGCTTCGTTGGCCTTCGCTTGCGCACCGTCATGCTTTAACCAGTTGATGCTGGTTTGAGTGCCGTACTGGGTGTCGAGTTGCGCAAAAATAGCATCGACCCAAGCGCTACCACAAACAACAGCATCTTCGCGGGTAATGACGTTGGCACTTATGGTTTTATTGTTGGGTATTAATGCTGCGGTAATATCGCCAGTATGAATATCTTCAGCTAAAGCCGCTGCAGCGTTAGCTTCTATTGCTTGTTTTAGCAGTGCTGGTTCTACGGCTAAGCCTAAAAACGGAGCCACTCTTAACCCTCTCGGTTGTGGGCACGCATAGCGCGTTGCTTTTGTTGTGACCAGTCGCGCTCTTTTTCGGTATTACGTTTGTCGTGCATTTGCTTACCTTTGGCGAGTGCAATTTCGCACTTCACCATATGGCCTTTCCAGTAAAGGCTGGTGGCAACAACGGTGTAGCCTTTTTGATTGACGGCTTCTTGTAGCCTGTCTATTTCTTTTCGCTTAAGCAAAAGTTTGCGGTAGCGTGTTGGCTCCGTTACAAAGTGTGTGCAAGCCGTGCCAAGGGGCTGAATTTGCGCACCCATTAGCCAAGCTTCGTCATTCTGAAAGTAGACGTAGCTTTCTGTGAGCTGGCCTTTGCCCTCGCGCAGACTTTTGACTTCCCAGCCTACTAAGGCTAAGCCCGCTTCAAAACGGTCTTCAATAAAGTAGTCGTGTCGCGCGCGACGGTTGCTCGCAATGGTATTACTCGACGGCTGTTTTTTCTTCTTTGTGCCCATGGTCTTTCTATCAAGGTTAGCGGGGCGGGTAGCCTAATGCATGTGTGCTGGCGTGTAAATAAGAGTGGGTACGCCGCAACCTCCGGTTTCTGGTAGAATCGCGCCTTTTCGACATATAGACATCGGTAGGCGGTAGCGCAGTTATGACAGACACAAACGGTAAAGTAGGTTTTGTATCGCTCGGGTGCCCTAAGGCATTGGTCGATTCGGAGCGAATTCTGACGCAACTGCGCACTGACGGCTACGAGGTGGTCCCCAGTTACGATGATGCGGATGTGGTGGTGGTTAATACGTGCGGTTTTATTGATAGCGCCAAACAAGAGTCCCTTGATGCCATTGGCGAAGCCATGAAGGAAAATGGTCGCGTTATTGTGACTGGCTGTATGGGTGTGGAGGAAGATACTATCCGCAAAGCGCACCCTAATGTGTTATCGGTTACGGGCCCTCAGCAGTATGAACAGGTGGTTGGCGCTGTGCACGAGGCTATTCCGCCCACGCGCAAGCACGATCCCTTTTTAGATTTGGTTCCGCCGCAGGGTATTAAGCTGACGCCTCGTCACTATGCGTATTTAAAAATATCCGAAGGTTGTAACCACAGTTGCTCGTTTTGCATAATCCCTTCAATGCGGGGCAAGCTAGTCAGTCGCCCGGTTGGTGACGTGCTAGACGAGGCCGAGCGCTTGGTGAAAGCGGGCACGCAAGAGCTGCTTGTGGTTTCCCAAGATACCAGCGCCTACGGTGTGGATATGAAGTACCGCACGGGTTTTTGGCAGGGTAAACCGGTTAAAACCAAAATGTATGATTTGTGTAATGCCTTGGGCGACTTAGGCGCTTGGGTGCGCTTACATTACG
>NZ_CEXWTU010000063.1:0-22099 GCF_982758155.1 Marinagarivorans sp.
CTTTTTGCTGAAAATTAATCCACGATGGTTTTTATTTCACCTTGAAAGGGCTGATCACAGGGTCTGTAGGCTCAGAGCCGATTGTAAATGTCAGCGCATCCAAATTAAATTCACCGCTATCCATATAGACCCGTAAAGAATGCTCACCCGAAACCAACTCTACGCCCTTTAAGCGCGTGGCCGCCCAAGATTGCCACCCGCCCGTACCCGGCAAGCGTAAAGCGTCACCCAAATAGCTTCCATCCAATTCAAAATGAATCGATCCGCCGTTTGTCATAGATGCGGCCAAAACAGCGATATCGTAATAGTTAGTTTCGGTAACGTTAATCGCGTATTCAAGCCATTCGTCAGGGCTTATCCACCCGACGTTGTAATTTTCGCCTGCATCATTCCCGCTAACAAGCTCAAGATCAACATCATCCTCACGGTACACCATGCCCGCATTGCCGGCTGTTGTATCGCTAAATGCCACGTAGTCCTCTAGCTGTAAAGTGCCCGGAATAGAAACGATTGCTGGCTCTATAATATTCGGATCATCAATAACAACATCAACGGATGAGCTACTCGAAGATAATGAACTTGAAATAGATGAACTTGAATTAGATGAAGTCGACGCACCAGCACTCGATTTGTTTTCAGCACCTGCGCATGCGTTTAAAATAATTACGCAAATAATAATTTGGAATATATTGTTGTATTGAACGAAAACCGAAGTATTTTTTTTAGTTATAAGCACGTATTCATCTCCAACATGTATTACCAATATAGTCGACTAGCTCTCATTAAGTACGCCAACGCCGTAGAGATTAATCGTTTAACTTTTACGTTATATATTTTACCGCTATAAGTCACTCGACTAGATCACGCTATAATTTTCCGTGCTAAGAGAATCTGTTGTTTTAACTGCCCCGTCATTTCTTTCCCGCTAAAGCAGGCATTAAACCGATGAGTGGTCGATAATAATTACAGGCGTGCGAATCAATGACTTATACGCGCCGTAAGCTACTAATTAGTAAGGCATTTTTTTATTGCTGGTTAGATACCTGCCAAACAATTAAACGTTATTAATCCTTAAAAATACTCATTGAAAAAAAGAATACTGACGGCGATTTTTGTTTTGCGCCCGCATCGTTATATTCGGTAAATGCTGCCGTTTATAGACAATAAGAACCTTCAGTATGGGCCCTTTGATCTCGTGGCTGATTTAATGTGGCATCCATTCCAAAGAACAGCAGAGGCAGGTACTCGTTTTAAGCCGCTGTAGTTATTAATCTGATATTTTCATAATCAATACTGAATATCTATCCCCAAAAGCAGCTAACGAAATGTGAGTGTATGTGATCGCTAATTCATTCGCCTTTATCTGAGCCGTTCAGTGCTAATGTTCCAGGCTAGCGCTTACCGTGGTAGGCGCTAGCCATGAGGTATTAAACAGATTGAATAATGGCCCAGTACAGGGGTATTCCTACTAGAACATTAAAGGGGAAGGTGACGCCGAGCGATGCAAAAATGGCCAGTCCAATATCGGCATCTTTAATTGCGCTGCGAATAGCCGCTGGTGCAGCGATGTAGGAAGCGCTAGCCGTTAGCGCCGCTAATACGAGTGTTGTACCTTGTGGTAACTCCAGCATAACCCCAGCCGCGATGCCGACTAAGCCAAGTACGGGCGGTATTACTAGGGCAAACACGGCTATGCGCCAGTGCTTAATGGGGAGTGGGTGTAAATATTTCGATGCGCAGCGGCCCATCTCGAGTAAAAACAACGCTAGTAAAGCTTTAAATGCGCCGAGGAAAACAGCGCTGACGCTATGGCTTTTTTCTGGCCCGTAGATGTAGCCAATAACAACGCCGCCAACCAATAACACAACACCTTTGCTGGTTAAGGCTTCGTGCCACATGCCTGCAGCGCTTTGGTTTGTTTTGGATAAGCGATTAAACAGTAGTATGCCAACGATAATGGCTGGTAGTTCTAGTAGCACCAAATATAGGGTGGTCTGTGGCGCAATTGTGAGGTTGTGGTACTCAGCAAACGCCAACGCTACCGCAAATGTGCCAGCGCTTGTGCAATCGAGCGGTCAGGGCCAACCCCGCAAAAGTCAAGCTTGATGACGCCAGCGCTTGTAGAACCGTAATGCGCTGCTAAGCTGGCGCTATTGGCAGTATTAAGCCCGACAAGTCGCGTTAAAATCGGGTAAAGGGCTAGAGGTATCGCAGCGCCTAGCAACAAAACGGTAATCACCTCAGGCAAAAGCTGCCATGTCACTTGCCCGTGCAAGGCCAAACCGCCTTTCAGGCCGAGGGTTATCATCAACAAAATACTGAGGGTGTCGTAGGCGGCTTGTGGCACCTTCAAATCCGATTTGGCGACGCCAGCTACCACACCGAGCACAAAAAACATAATCACAATATCAGGCATTATTTTCTCTTTCGGTTTTAGTATTGAACCGCAATGGTTATGAACGGCGCTATTGTGGAGTCTTACTTGAATTTATGATAATTAATATTTTAATGTTCAAATATAGATTATTATCTATATTAATGGTCGTCGAGGAGGGGCTTTATGAACATTCGTCACTTAACGTTTCGGTTGCTGCAGGTGTATGTGGCGGTCATCAAAACTGGGTCTATTTCGCAAGCGGCAGCGCAGTTGCATTTGTCGCAACCTACGGTCTCGCAGCAAATAAAGCGCCTGACGGAGGCTGTGGGTCAGCCTCTATTTTCTAATCAAGGTTACGAGCCTACGTTTGTTGGCTTAGAGCTATACCACGCTGCGCTCGATGCTTTTGCTCGCTTCGATGCGTTTAATGAGGTTCTCAGCGAAGCCAACGACGGGCTACAGGGAACTTTAAATATTGGCATCGTGACAACTGCAAAATATTTAATGCCACAGCTGTTGAGTGCGTTTTATCAGCTTTACCCCAATATTGAGGTGAAGCTGCACATTGGTAACCGCAGTACAATTTTGCAGCGTTTTTACCATCAACAGGACGACTTTTATATTTTTAGTCATCCGCCCACCGATGGCAATGTATTAAGTGCGCGGTTTCTCTTAAACCCATTAGTGCTTATTGCACCGCAAGGGCATTGGTCTGAAGGCAAAAAGGTTAGTTTTAAAAGCTTGCAAGGTGAGCGGTTTATTATTCGCGAGCAGGGCAGCGCCACGCGAATGGTGTTCGATAATTGGCTGCGTGATCACAATTACACGCTGGATAAAACCCTTCAAGTGGAAAGTAATGAAGTTATTCGTATGAGCGTAGAAAAAGGCATGGGCCTTGCGGTGTTGTCTGAGCATGCCCTTAGTGCAACCCATGCGCAAGTTAGTTTGGTGAATACGCCGCACTTTCCACTAAAAAGCCACTGGTATTTAGTGCGACATAAAGATATTGCGCTAAGTCAAACCGCAAAAAACTTCGCTAGCTACCTTAATCTAGAGCTTGAAAATTTGGTGGAAGTCAAATATATCAATAATCAATTGAAATCAATTTTGTGAATTTTTAGGTTTAACGAAGGCAATTATTCAAGTGCAATTGTCCTTAAAATGGCGTAATAGCCGGCTATTGCAAATATTTTTAACGAAGGCAAGCGTGCATCCAGGAATTCAAAAACGGTAAGTTATTTCATGCACGCCCCTTATATTGGTTGTGGGAGGCTATATCTGTACCTCACAATTCTCATCCTTTAAGTTTTTTATTTCTTGCGCGAAATCAATGGTTTTATTCAAGGATTGAAAGCGTATTTTGTGATCGCGTTTATATTGTTTTCTAAACTTGCCCCATATAAAGCGTTTTACTTCGATGTCGTCTTCTAATATTAAACCGGGAACCGGGGAGGATTGACGGGTTTCTTCGTCCACAGCAACCATCGTAAAATAGGAGGTGTTGGTGTGTTTGGCGACGCCAAGTTTAAAATCTTCGGAGAGCACTTTAATACCCACTTCCATGGATGAGCGCCCCACATAATTGACCGAGCCAAACAGTGTGACGAGTTCGCCAACTTCAACAGGGCTTAAAAAATCAACGGAATCCACCGAGGCGGTCACGCAGTAACTTCGGGAATGCGTGGCAGCGCAGGTGTAAGCAATTTTATCCATTAACGATAAAATAATACCGCCGTGAACCTTGCCGCCAAAGTTGGCGTAGGAGGGTATCATCAATTCTTTTAATACGACCTGTGACGATTTAACACTGCGCAGGTGCGGCTTTTCACACGTTTCATGGTTACTCATGATTAACCCTCAGTAAATTTCCCGGCAATTTTAGGGGTGAGTACTTTATCTCATTGGTTGAGATAGTGTTTACCCTAACGTTGCATTAACTTTTAGCCCAGTATCGCTTCGCTGCTTCTATAGCAGCACTTCTAGCGTCGTACTCAATTTTCTGGATCTCACCTAGAGTGACTAGTATCAATCCAAAAAAATCTTCGTTCAAAGCTATAAATACCACTCTAAAAGCTCCTGAACTCAAAACCTAAGGGGCGGGGCAATAATAGTTTGTCCAATTAGACTAAGGCACCTGCTTTCTCAGCAAGGCGCTCGAAGGGGCGCATGCCGGGGCATGTAACGCTTTGAGCAACGCTGCTGAGGGAGCAGGAGGCAAGTATTATTGGATAAAGTATTTTTTCCTCGGCCCTAATGCAACGTTAGGGTTTACCCGTTCCTTATACCTTATTATTTAGTCTAGCCTACAAAGTCTGAGGAGTAATGAAAGTGATTGAAATATGGCGTTGTTAGAAAGTTACCCTGCTTATTTAAGAGGGTGTCCAGCCATTGGCAGGACTGTATTCGTTAAGAATAGAGGGCTGTTTTTTTACGTGAGAGCAGCGCGCAGGTCTCGGCTGTAGAATGATGGGGTAGTTCTTACTGTTGTCAATGATGCGGGTAGGGGAGGTTCTACGTTCGATTAAGCACTTGTCGATACACAAACCACTTTTTAGTCGCCGGCACTAACATCATCAACATACCGTAAGCCCCAACCATTATCCTCGACTCTGACAATTTGCATTTTAACCATCGGCATATCGCGCTCTGCATTCTGTACTTGGCCCATCACGGTTTCGCCAATACCGGGCAGGTCTGCAGGGTCGATAATGACGAAAAGCCCGCCTTCGGAAAAGTCCTTAGTGGACAGCACTTTTTCGCCAATATCGGGATGCAATATCTTAATGTCAATTTGAAGTGGAATTCGAGAGTGCAATCGTTTTTCAGTCATCACGGCTTCACTGTATTTTTGATGGGGTCTAAATAAACTTTAGAAGGTATTTGTAGATATCGCAAAATATCTGTGTTGTTTGTTGGGGTTGGCGTGCGCCCCCGAGCCCTGACCAGCCGGCTACTTTGGCTGATCATTGGGGGGCTTTGTGTGTGTCGCTTAGGCAATGGCGGCCTGTAAAATGGCGCGGCTTTCTTGAAGGGTAATGCTTTGATGTTCGCCAATAGCCGTGAGGCCGTGCGCTTCCAATTTGGCGATGATGGCCTCTATGGCTGCCGGCTTATCGCTACCATAGTCGGTTAATTGGGTGGCAATATCCAGTTGATGGTAAAACGCTTCAATGGCAGTAATGGTACGCTCGGCCAAATTATCGCCAGTGGTTAAGCCAAATACCGCTTGCCCCATTTGCTCAAGTTTAGCTTTTTTGTGGTGAAGTTGGTTGCGCAATAATGCCGGCTGAATAATCGCTAGCGATCGGGCGTGATCAACACCGTAAAGGGCTGTTAGCTCATGGCCAATCATATGGGTGGCCCAATCTTGCGTTACGCCAGAACCGATTAAACCATTAAGGGCTTGGTTTGCCGACCACATTAAGTTGGCGCGCCATGGGTCATCTTGCTGATCAAAAGCGTTACCTAAGCGCAATAAGGTTTTGAGTAACGCTTCGGCGTAGGCATCTTGCACCCATGCGTCTTCTTGTAGGGTAAGGTATTGCTCGCATGTGTGTACCCAGGCATCGGCAATACCATTGGCTAATTGCCTTGCAGGTAATGTTTTCATGGCGTCTGGGTCGAGTACTGCGAACTGGGGTTGCACGGCCGGCGATAAAAACGCGAGTTTATCTTGTGTGGCTGCTTTACTGACGACAGAGGCTGTGTTCGATTCCGAGCCCGTTGCCGGCAACGTTAAAATACAGCCAATAGGCAGTGCTTTAGCGACGGTGTGTTTACCTTCAAGAATATCCCAGCCTTCGCCCTCGTAGCAGGCCGCAGCGGCAACGTATTTGGCGCCGTCAATCACCGATCCACCGCCAACGGCCATAATAAAACTAATACCTTCTGCTTTCGCAATGGCTACGGCTTTATCTAAATGCTCGACGGTAGGGTTGGGGCTAATCCCCGAAAATTCCAAAACGTGATGCTCGTTAAGCGCTTGGGTAACCTGTTGGTAAATGCCATTTTCTTTAATAGAGCCGCCCCCGTAAAGCATAAGTACTTTAGCGCTTGCCGGAATATTAGCTTTAATGGCTGCTATTTGGCCTTGGCCAAATAGAATGCGGGTTGGGTTGTTGTAATTGAATGTCATCATGGTGCTTTCCTCTCAATAGGCAGTAATACGCGGGCCCGGTTAGGGGAATGTTTGAATAATCGAGGCGTGATTGTAATTCTTACTTTATAAGCTGTCATTTTATTAAAACTCGAGGCCGGGTTTTATCCTGGGAGGGGGCAAAGGATGGTGCTGATGCGATGGTTTGGTGATAGAAAATAGTCGCCGTATCAATCCCAGTTAAGGGGTGGGTTTTGATGGCCTATCACGACAATTTCATCTCTTTGTATTACTTGGGCCGCATTTTTATTTAATGCGCTGATTATGTCTGGCTGTGTAGTGGCGGTGGCAGCTAAACCTACGCAGCGGTTGCGGCCAGATTTTTTAGCGGCATATAGGGCCCTATCTGCAATGTCGACAACTTGCTCCCAGTTAAAGTGTGTGTCTTCCTCCTGAATAAAAGGGTAGCTGGCAAAACCAATGGAGCAGGTTTTTTGCAGCTGGACTTTATTGGGCATTTCGAATGGGCGGCTTTCTATACAGGCGCGAAGGCGCTCGGCCATGGCTAACCCTTCGCGGCGGCTAACAAAACGGCTGACAATTAAAAATTCTTCACCGCCCCAGCGCGCTACACAATCGGCTTCGCGGCAAGTGGCCATTAAACGCTGACTAATTTGGATAAGAAGGTGGTCTCCAGCGCTGTGTCCGTAAATATCGTTAACAGGTTTAAAAAAGTCTATATCTAAAATAAAAAAAGTTAAATCTAATGCAGACTTTTCTTTTGCTGCAATATTCTTATGATAAATTCGTTTGACCTTTGCTGCATCGAGGGGGACTAAATTTTGGAGGTAACGGCGGTTGTAGAGTTCGGTTAATGGATCGGAGGCACTGATTTTTTCCAGCTGCGCGTAAGACGTTTCAAGTTCTTGATGTTTTTGTTGTAGCTCGGTTGTACGCTCTGCTACTTTAGCTTCGAGTCGTTTATTTATTTCCTGCTGACGATGTACGCGGCCGCGTTGTTGCCGTACAAAAAGGGCCAGCATCATTATAATTAAGCTGCTGTAAATAAGGTAAGCCCACCAGCTTCGCCACGGTGGCGGCAGTACCTGGATTGTTAGCTGGCGCCCTTGATGATTCCAAACGCCGTCGTTATTACTTGCCTTCACATGAAAGGTGTAAGAGCCTGATGGTAAATTGGTATATATCGCACGTTGTTGGTTGTTCACTTGGCGCCAATTACTATCAAAACCTTTTAGCATATAGGCGTACCTGTTTTTATCCGGTTCCCGAAAACTAAGGGCCGAAAAACCAATGGAAATCATGGCGTGAGTGTGGTTTAACGTAATACTTTCGGTTTGGTTAAGGGCACGGCTTAAGATTTTTTGGCTATCATTTATGCCGACTTTTTCGGTAAATAAGCGCAGTTGAGTAAATACTACGGGTGGCCCTTTGGATTCCTGAGTAAGCTGGGCGACATCAAAAATATAGACCCCGCTGTGTGCGCCAAATGCCACATTGCCATCAGGTAGTGCGACACCTGCGCCCGTGGCAACGCCACCAATAAATTTACCATTATGACGGGAAAAGTTACGGACTTTTAGGGTGTCGGCATTAAAAAAAGTAATACCGTTATTGGTCCCTAGCCATAAATTGCCTTGGTGATCCTCAGTAATGACACGAATAGCATCGTCTAAAAAGCCGTTGCTGGCATTGAATATTAAAAAATCATCACTTTCGGGCCTGTAAAGGTGCAAACCGGCATCGGTGCCAAACCATAGGCGATTTTTATGGTCTTCAAAAATCGAAAGTATTGAAGCATTCGCTAGGCTGTTGGGAGTTTTTATATCGGGAAGGTAAATTTTAAAGGTTCCCGTTTTTCGGTTCATTAAATTGAGGCCGCGTGCCGTACCTACCCAAAAACGGCCACTAGAGTCTTCAAGAGTGCCCCAGGTGACCGGGTTGCTTAGAGAGGCTGGGTCCTTTTCGTCGTGCGAAAAAAAATGGTAAAGGCCTGTTTTTTTGTCGTAGCGCGTTAGGCCGTTAAAGTGTGTGCTGATCCACAATGAGTTTTGCGCGTCCTCATAAATACTCCACACCATGTTGTCATTCAATAGCGTGCCTTCAGTTAAGCCTCTTTGTACCTGTGTTGTTTCAGTCGGTAAGGAGGTAAAGCGGTCTTGTTCTGCATTATACTGCAGTACACCGTGACCCCAGGAGCCGAAATAGATATTCCCTTGTGAATCAATAAGGCCATTAAGTGTGGAGTTCGACGGTGTGCCAGCATTGCTGCCTGTGTGCTGGTAGTGCGAAAAGGTTTTGTTGGCAAGATTGTATTTGGTTATACCCCCAGCCCCAATCCAAAGATTTCCCTTGTTGTCGACTTCAAGGGCTTCGGCATTGCTTTTGAGCAAGCCTTTAGTTAATTCGGGCTTTTTCTCGAGGTGAATAATGGCCGCGCTTGAGCGATCGTAAAAATTGACACCCGAAGGGTAGGTGCCAACCCAAAGGTCGTGGTTATTGTCTTCATAAATTCGACGAATCGTATTGCTGGCAAGGCTATTTTTTTGACCATCTTGATGTTGAAACCGTATAAAGCGATCTTTGTTGGCATCGTAAAGACTAATTCCGCCTTGATCGGTACCAACCCAAACCCAGCCTTGGTGATCGACAAAAATATGACGCGTAATGTCGTTGGCCAAGCTATAAGGATCGTTCAGGTCATGTGTATATTGTGTTTTTTCACCGGTCTTAGGGTTTAGGCGGTATATGCCGTAGTTGGTGCCATACCAAATGTTGCCCTGATGATCCTCAGCAACGGTATGTACCGCGTTGTGAGTGAGCGACTGTGAATTGTCCGGGGATGGAAGTATTAGATTGTAGCTTTCAAAGTTACTTTGCAATTGCACGAGCCCATCGTCCATGCCCAACCAAATATCGCCTGATTGAGCGACCAGTATATCGAGAATGACATTGCCGGGCAGGGTATTGGTTTTAGGTTCGTTATTGCGTAAAACGCTAATAGGGCCATTGGCCGGGTTTATGACGTATAAACCATGCCCAGTCCCTGCAAGTATGTTGCCATTAAGTGCTTCGGCTAATACATTAATGGCTTCGATTTGGTCTGAGCCTGGATCGTCCTGAGGTAATTTAATATGAATAAAGAGTTCGGTGTTGCTATCGTAGCGGTGTAGCCCTAAATTGCCTGCCGCCCATAATGTATTTTGACGGTCTTCGAGTACATCTTTCACATGGCGGAGCGGGTGTGTTCGTTCGCGATCGAGATGATCCTCTGCGAACACAGGCGAGTATGTGTAGCCGTCATAGCGCAGTAAGTTATTGCGCCCGCCCAACCAGATAAAACCCTCGTGATCCTGCACAATGGCTTCTACTTCACCAAGCGCAATATCTTCATCTTCCATGATGTCTTGAAAGCTAATGGTTTGTGGGTATTCAGTGGCTAGGCACTGGGGCGGTAGGCAAAGGTAAAAAACAGCCGTTATTAATGCGCACAAACAACGTATAGCCTCGGCGTACCTTCGGTTGCTGATTAAGGCTTCAGTTGCTTGATAACCCAATACGTTTTTCATTTAAAGCATAAATCCACTGCGCGCTGTATTGCCAATTTTTTTGCTGGAACAGCCCGCTCATGGGTTGAACAATGCAGATAAGGCCCGCGCGCTGAAGAACAGTGCCGAGTCTGTACCGTATGGCCGAACGGGTGTGTATTAGTTAAAGATAGCTGTTTTTTGCCTGCTTTGTGTATAAATGAGTGAAATACTGACTCTGCGAGCCAAGGGAGCACGATTTCATTCACTAAGGGGCGAGGCAATAATAGTTTGTCCAATTAGACGAAGGCGCCTGTTTTCTCAGCAAGGCGCTCGAAGGGGCGCATGCCAGGGCATGTAACGCTTTGGGCAACGCAGTTGAGGAGGTAGGAGGCAAGTGTTATTGGATAAAGTATTTTTTCCTCGGCCCTTAGATAAACCATTATCATCGCCTCGACAAGCCGGCACTCACAAACCCAAAATCCAGCAACTTATTCCGTGCACGCCCCTTAGCGTGTTTTTAATGAATATGTTGAGCGGTATTGGTTTCGCGATTATAACGCGTTTCAGCAGTCTTCCTTTTACTTAGACGACTTCCGCATATGCTTTGGAAGTGCAGTGCTAGCGCAGTGCAAATAGGCCTAGAGTAGCTAGACTAATATAAATAATACGTGTTGATTGTGTGGGGAAACTGACTAATTACAGTGTCGGGTTATTAAGTTGGGTTATTGCGTCGGGCTTGTTACTTTCTACGTTAAATGGCAAGTCTTTGATAGAGGGGCAGCTATGTATCATGGGTTAATACTTGCATTGCTTCTAGGGTCTTTTTTTTGTGGTGCGAATGCTACTGCGCAGCCAGTTTTTGCTGAGCCTATGCCGAAGAAAAAAGTAATGGCGCAAGAGCCGGGTACTAATGGTGCTAAGGCCATGCAAAGCATCGAGGCAGCGTATATTCCCCTAGCAGATCACTACGCTGCCATTATTGCTTATGAAAATTACCGTTCTGAATTCAAACACGCCAATTTTACCTTAGCTCGCATGCCTAGCTGGGATTTGTTGCGTGCCTATTTTAGTGAGGGCAACGCTGATATGGCCTTTACGATGGCACCGCTAGCGTTGGATATGTACCGTGAGCAACCGAACTTTAGATGGGTGGGCTTGATGCATCGTGATGGTAATGCACTGGCGATTAACGCGCTGTTGGCCGCGCAAATTAATTTACCGGATGCGCGTGCTTGGCGTAAACCCGATGCCCAGTTGGCCGCAGCTTTTGTCGCGTATTTTGAGCGCACAGGCAAAAGGGTTAGGGTGGGCGTACCGCATAAATTCTCTACTCATAACGTTGTACTTTACCGATATTTAAAAATGCATGGGGTGTCTTTGGGCTTTGACTACAATAGCCGGGCCCAGGTTGAATCCTTAACGGTGGCTCCGGCTAAGGCGCCACTTTTTATTAAGTCGCAAGGGCAGCGTGCAATTCCTGCCGCTTTTGAACAATCGCTCCCTTGGGCAGATATTGCTGAAACTCAGGGTTTTGGCAAGATAGCTTGGTATTCGAAGGATATATTTCCTTCTGAACATGGCCATGTTGAATGCATTGCTATTGCCACTGATCACGCGCTAAAAAATAAATTTTTAGCGGTTCAGGAAGTGATGAATGCGATTAAACAAGCCGGGCTGGATATTGAATTAGCACGTACTACAGGGGGCGCGTTGCTGGATGATCTTGTGGTTAAAATTCAGCGACACATTCCCGAGCATACACATGCGGCAATTGTCGCCAGCTTAGACCCCGATTTAAGAGTTATTAATTATCAAAATTTGGCGGTGGATATACCGGGGCTTGCAAGCATTATGGCTGCTGCTGTTGAAAGCGGCCTGCTGAAAGAAACGATAGTATTAAACGAATTGGCTGATCCACGTTTTTTACCGATGGAGAGCTCTTCGCAAGCTCGCTTCCCGG
Source organism: Marinagarivorans sp. (assembly GCF_982758155.1). NCBI lineage: Bacteria > Pseudomonadati > Pseudomonadota > Gammaproteobacteria > Cellvibrionales > Cellvibrionaceae > Marinagarivorans > Marinagarivorans sp. Next base: position 11,982 of record NZ_CEXWTU010000063.1, read on the forward strand.
TAAGTGATGGGCGGGGTGTGCAATAGTGCGGCGTCTTTTTGTGGCTCAAAAGCTTAGATCTACGCTGACTCAGTGGTTTCTAGTTGTGGCCATACCACCTATTATTTTTGTATCTTTACTGGGCTATATTAACGCTAAAAATAGCTTAGAAGCGGCGATCACCTCAGAGCTGATGGCGACAGCGGCTAGTAATAAGGCGTTCATTGAAAATTGGTTTTTTTATCGTAAAGAAGATGTCGAGACCTTGTCGGAATTTTTTGAGGTTGCACCGCTGCTGGAGAGTCTTAGTACTGACTTTGAACGTTCTAACAAAAACCTTCACTCCTATACGCAGAGTTTTGATTGGCAAAAAGTTGTTTTCGAACATGATAAAACGATTCGAAATTTTTCAGGAAAACATGAGTATATTTACGATATATTTTTAATTGATAAAAAAAGTAATGTACTATTTTCGATTACGAAAGAAGATGATTTAGGCACGAATTTGAGTACAGGCCCTTATGCCGATACGTTATTTGCTAAAACAGTTAACCGTACTTTGCATACTGGCGAAACATTATATTCTGACTTAGAACGCTATGAACCGTCTAATCATATTGTCGCGAGTTTTTTTACTGCCGCGATAGTGGATGACAATGGCGACCGCATTGGTGTTTTCGCTATTCAGGTGCGAATAGATCGAATTTTAGATGCATTATTTCAAAGTAAGCACGGCGCTAAACAGCACTACTTGGTTGGCTCTGATGCTCGCTTGCGTTCTGTTCTTCCTCACGCGAGCAAAATAATAAAAAAAATGGGTAAGGCTAACCTGGCGTCACTTGCGGACCCGCTTACTTCAGTGGAAGATTGGGTGTTACGTAAAGAAATAAACTTAGTACGTTCAGGCGTGGAATATAGTGATGGTGACGTTAGCACCTATCGTGGACCATTAGGATACGATGTTGTTGGTATCCAAAACGCGATAAAAATATTGAATGTTGACTGGATTCTTGTGAGTGAAGTTGAGGAAACGGTTGCTTTTGCCTCGGTGTATTGGTTACGTACTTGCTTATTGATCATAGTGCTCTTGAGCATTGTTGGGATTACAGTATTTACTTTTGCTATTACGCGTAGGATTACAGACCCTATTCGTTACTTGTCGCAAGCAGCAAAACTCGCGGCCAAGGGTAACCTGGAACAGCGGCTTCATATTGACACTGACGATGAAATTGCTGATTTAGCTGATACCTTACAAGAAATGCTCGATGCTCGGCGAGATTATGAACTGAAATTGATAAATCATAACCTAGCACTAGAAACCGCTATGTTTGAGTTAGAAGAGCAGCGCGTTGCTTTGGCCGAGCATGCTATTGTTGCCATTACAGATTTGAGCGGAATTATTATTTATGCGAATCAAAAGTTAGCGGATATTAGCGGCTATGAATTAGAGGAAATTATTGGGAAAAATCATAGTGTTTTAACCTCAGAGTATCATTCCAAAAATTTCCTTGATGATTTTTTCGCCTGTATCTACAGTGGAAATGTGTGGCAGGGCGTAATGTGTAATCGCCATAAACATGGCAGCCTTTATTGGGCATCTACCACCGTTGTGCCCGTTAAAAATATTGATGGCAGTATTAAGCATTATATTTCACTTCTTACTGATATTACCGAGCAAAAAAATACAGAGCTGGCGCTGGAGGATGAGCGTGAGCGAGCACAAGCTGCAAACCAGGCTAAGAGTGACTTTTTAGCCTGTATGAGCCATGAAATAAGAACTCCAATGAATGGTGTTTTGGGCATGCTGGGGCTTTTAAGGCGTACAACATTAACGCCGGACCAAGCGCGTAAAGCGGATATTGCTGAAACCAGTGCCAAATCGTTACTGACGATAATTAACGATATCTTAGATTTCTCTAAGATTGATGCCGGTAAGTTAACATTGGAAGCTGTCGATTTTGATGTTACAGGCTTGTTAAGCGATATTGCCGATGCCTATGCTTTTAAAGCCGAAGAGAAGGGGCTAGAGCTGATTCTTGACACTCACAAAGTTGACCAAACACGCGTAATCGGGGACCCGATAAGGATTCGTCAAATTGTTACAAATTTACTGGGGAATGCGCTTAAATTTACCCTGCACGGGGAGGTGTTAATACGGGTAAGTACTCAGTTAGTTGATGCCGAGCGGGTACGCATTTGCTTAGAGGTACAAGATAGTGGTATTGGTATTCCTGCGGAGAAACAAGCGGATTTATTTGCGGCTTTTACTCAGGCCGATACTTCCACAACACGGCAGTATGGTGGTACAGGGCTGGGGTTAAGTATTGTGCGGCAGTTGTGCGATTTAATGGATGGGCGAGTGAATGTTACTAGTGAGCCTGGAAGTGGGAGTTGCTTTAGTTGTGAAATTTACTTAGGTAAGGGTAGTGTGCAAACACCGTTAATGCCGCCGATAGATTTTGCGGGCAAGCGGGTTTTAGTGGTAGACGACAATGCCGTTAATTTATCGATTTTTTCGGAGCAATTGAAGAATGAAAATATCGCGGTTGTTTGTGTATCCAGTGCCGAGGAGGCGATACATTATTTACAGCAGGCCTCGTCTATAGACGCCGCTAATCAGGAGGCAAGTGGCCCTTTGTTTGATGCAGCGATTATTGATTTTCAAATGCCGGATACTAATGGCGCCATGCTGGGTAAAATACTGAAGGGTGATGATCGTTGGCGTGATATCCCATTAATAATAATGACATCGCAGGGGCAGCCGGGCGATGTTAGTGAAATGGCCAGTTACGGTTTTAGTGGTTTTTTTACTAAGCCAACCCCCAGTGCCGTGTTGTATCAAGCGTTGGCTATTATCTTTGAGCACGATTCTGCCCTAGAGGAAGCTACGCCATTACTCACGGCTGATTTTATTGCATCGTTAACGCAGGGCAAGCATGAATGGGTGGCAGAGAAGCCGCCTATAGATGAACCGGTAGATTTATCGGATTTGACCATTATGCTAGTAGAGGACAACTCGGTTAACCAGGAATTGGTTTCTTTTTTATTGGCCGATACACAAGCGGTACTTGTGATTGCTAATCATGGCCAAGAGGCGCTGGACCTATTGAATAACGGCCGTGAAAAGATCGATATTATTTTAATGGATTGCCAGATGCCGATACTGGATGGTTTTGCGACATCGCAGGCCATTCGAAAGGGCAACGCGGGAGCGCGCTATGAAACAATACCTATTATTGCTATGACAGCGAACGCAATGAAAGAAGATCGAGCGCGTTGCATTGATGCGGGTATGGATGATTACATCAGTAAACCCATCGATGAAAACCTATTAATGGAAGCGCTAACGCTTTGGCAATTAAAGGTTAAGCCGGAGGCTAGCGTTGTTTTAGCGGATGGGGATTGCGCTACTCCTGAGCCCCTAGTGTGGGATTATGACGCCATACTTAAGCGTGTGGGTAATAAGCCTGAGCGCGTAGTAAAACTGATTGCGACCTACTTGCAGAGCGAAACCAGTATTGTGGCAGACTTGCAAAAACATATTGCCTTAAGGGCTTATGGCGACGCGATTACTGACTGCCATACATTGCGAGGTGTTGCGGGTAACATGAGTGCTTTGGCTTTGATGCATTGCAGCCAGAAGCTGGAGGCCGCTTGTAGGGCTGAGGATGTGCCTGCTATCACGGAGCAATTAGCCTTTGTATTAGAGGCAAAAAGAAGGCTTAATGAGTGTTTAGTCGCGTACCAGCAAACAGTTAATTAGCTGATAGCATATTGTTTCTTCGCCCCTCAGATCTACCGATCGATGGCTTGCCATTTCTGGTGTGTTATGTGTGGACAAAAAAGGTTGGCAGTAGATCGCTTACAGTTCTAATTAATGGGTAAATTTTATTGAATTACGACTATGAGCAATAAACCGCTGCATGAGACTGATAATGTCCCAAGCCCCTGCGTCCGTAAATGTTGTCTTGATGGTGACAATTTGTGTGTTGGCTGCCACCGAACTCTCGACGAGATTATTGGTTGGCGAGATAAGACCGCAGTCCAAAAAAAAGCTATTATCACACGTATTACTCTGCAAAATGAAGCCAGGCTGCAATAGGGCTATTGCTTAAGTGAGCTAACCAGAGTTAGCTGTTGGCTGGTAATAAGCTCGGGAATATTGGTGGTGAGTTCTTTGGGGGAAGCATTCTCTATGTCACCATCGACAATGCCTGCCCAGCCATTTCGACCATTTTCTTTGACGGTGTATAAACAGTGGTCGGCAATGTGTAGCGTTTGCTCCATGGATAGTAAGGTGGGGTTGTTGATGTCACAGGGGAAGCTGGCAAAACCAATAGAGCAGGTGCGCTGGATGACTTTGCCATTATTGAGCGCAATGTGAGTACTGGCAACAGCTTGCCGTATTCTTTCGGCGGCTTCATGAGCTGAACTTCGGTGGCTAAGCCGGCTAACGATTAAGAACTCTTCTCCACCCCAGCGAACAATCGTGTCGGATTTTCGGCAACACTCTTTGAGCGCCTTGGCTATCTGTTTTAGTACAATGTCGCCATTGTTATGACCGTACTCATCATTAACATCTTTAAAGTAGTCCAAGTCAATAATATAAAATATTAGGTCGGCACTCGCGCAGGCTCGATTGTCTGTTTCTGTGGTTTGGGTGTAATAGCGTGTGGCACTGGCTAGCTCTACTGGAATTGTTTTGTATAAAAAATGTCGATTTTTGAGACCCGTCAACTGGTCCGATAGGCTCTGTTCTTCCATGGCTTTATAGGCGGCTTCTAATTCTTCATTTTTATCGTGAAGTTCGTGGGTACGCTCGGTCACTTTTTTCTCTAGCTCGCGGCTTTGGTTTTCGGCGAGTTCACGTTTTCGATATTGCGAATATTGGGCTTTTGCAATAACGCCAGTGGCCAATAAGAAGTAGAGCCCGTAAGCCCACCATGTTTTCCACCATGGGGGTAAAATTTCAATACGAATCCCTGTGCCTTCGTTATTCCATAGACCTTCGTTATTCGCAGCTTTAACACGAAAATTATACTGTCCGGGGTTTAGGTTAGTGTAGGTTGCTTGTCTACGGTTGCCAGAGAATACCCATTCCTTATCGAATCCGTCGAGTTTATAGGCGTATTGATTGTCTTCGGGTAAATCGTGATTCAGTGCCGAAAAATCGAAGCTAAAAACGGATTGATGCGATTCAAGGGTGATTTTTGAGGTGTAATTTATTTGTTGGGTTAGCAGCGGTGGCCGGCCAAAATCATTATCTTCAAAGGGTATTATGGGGCGATTAAATAATGAAAATTGAGTAATGACAACGTTGGGTGCATGGGTGTTTTGGTAAATGTCTTTGGGGTTAAATACGGTAAGGCCTGCTGCGCTGCCAAAGGCAAGCTCGCCTGTGCTAAGGCGTTTATTCGCTGCCAGAGAGAAAACATTACTGGGTAGCCCATGCTGCGTTGTGAAATTTTTAAAATTGCGTAAATGTGTATCGAACCGAGATAACCCTTTGTTAGTACTCAACCATATTTCACCATTATCAGCCTCTAGAATTCCGGTGACGGTATTACCGGCTAACCCGTCCTTTGTTAAGTAGGTGTTAAATTTTTCGGTTAAGGGGTTCCAGTGGTAAAGCCCGCCACCATTGGAACCAAACCAATAATGGCCACGGCTATCGTGAAGAATAGAAAATATGGCGTCGTTATTCGGTGCTAACGGACCTTTGCTGTGGCGATCGTAGCGGGTGAAGGGGGCTTTGATATCGAGTGATTTGGAATGGTAAAGCCCGTTGTCAGCGCCTATCCATAATCCTTGATTCTTATCTTCATAAATCACCATGAGTCGATTGGCGTTATAGTCGGTATTTATTTGAACGGCATCGAAATTGTTTTTGTCGGCATTGTATTTGTGTAGCCAGCCTTGATGGCCTCCAATCCATAGTTGCTTCTGACTATCTTGCGTAATACTCCATATTTGTCGAGTTTGTAGGTCATTCTCTTGATCGTCGCTAGGGAGATAATGCTCAAATTCTTGCTTTTGAACATTCAGCGAATTAAGTCCATGCCATGAATTTCCTAACCATAGGGTATTATCATCAATCAATTGGATGCCATTGGTTGCACTCCCTCGCCGCCATTTAGGCCTAGAGGAATCATGTAAATAGCTGCGTTCAACATCGCCAGTTGATCGACTCACGTAGTTAAGGCTCAGTTGGGTGCTAATCCATAAATTACCAAGAGAGTCTTCATCGACAGCGGTTATTTCTAAATTTTTATTATTACCTTTTCCCGGCGTAAGGTCTGTATAGTTTTTAAAAGCACTGGCGTAGCGGTGTGCGCGTGCAACCCCTGATGGTGATATGCCCAGCCAAATACCCCCTTGTTGATCGGTGAAAATATTATTAGCAGTGCCCTCAATATTGGGGTTGTAACGTATGAACTCATTGTTGGCGTGATCAACTTGATAAATACGGCCGGTGGAATCCACAATCCAAAGGCGTTGTTGTTCATCGAGGTGCAGGTCAATAATTGCACGGCTCCATAAACTATTTGTCGCTTGTTTATCGTTGGTGTAGTGCGCCCATTGTTGGTTGTTATCCATCCTATCTAGACCGTTTTGTGTTGCTACCCAAATGCGGCCTAGATGGTCTTCTTGGAAATCGATGACATAGTTGTGGCTAAGCGCTTTGTTTTCGAGGTTGTAATGCGCAATTAATTCAAACTTGCCAGAATTCATGACGCGAAATTGACTCGCGCCGGCATCCAAGTAGCCAACCCATAGCATGCCTTTTTTATCTTCGTAAATAGTGTTTATTTGACCGTTGAGGACTGCGCTATTATTGCTGTCAAAACGACTTATTTGTGAATTTTTTAAATTTAGTTTGTTAAGCCCACTGCCTTGTGTGGCGATCCAAAGATTTTCTCTTGTATCCAGTAATACGTTAAGAATGGCATTGCGGCTAAGGCTATTGGCATTTTTATCATCGTGAAAATAATGCTTGAATTCATCGGTTCGGGGATCGTACCGGTTTAACCCCCAGTAGGTGGCAATCCAAAAATAGCCACTCTTTTTGTCGAGGACCATATCGGTGATGTTATTGGTGCTAATGGAGTAGGGGTCGGCATCTTTATGCTGCAAAATTTTAACATCGTAACCATCAAACCTCGCTAAGCCATTGGCGCCGGCAAACCAGATAAAACCTTGTTGATCTTGTTCTATAGCGGTAATTAAACCGATGGTGTGTAAATCTTGTTGCGGCAGGTTATAAAAACGTAGCCCCGCAGCTGAGCTATGGCAGGCGAGGCTCAACAGAAAGCTTAATATGCATAAAATGCGTATAACGGTTGCCGGCGGTGTGGGGACCAAGTGTCGCATGACTGAATAACTCACGCCCTAATGGCGAGATAAATAATGTATTAACTATAGCTGAGCTTTTGGCGTAAGCCTGTTTGAGCTGAAGAGAGAGTTTGTTGGCGTTAACTAATTGACATTTATTTATTAAGTATTAATTTTGAAGGTTAACTGCTGTTATTTTGTCGATTGCGGGCGGTAATCGTTGGTCTTAAAGGCGGGATGCGTTCGGGAATGAAGAATAAAATCAAGCCGTCCTGCTTATTGGCGAGGACAGCTTGATCTGTTGATTACATTATTTCCCTTTTAGCTTTGCGGCTTGGCTTGTGGTGTGTTTGTGGGATTTGTGCAGCTTTTTTTCGTTGGCTCTGCGTTGGGCTAGGCTAGCGCCGTTAAGTGCTTGCTCGCGCAACAATTTGCAATAGTTATTAAAGCGTCGTGAATCCAGCTTATTATTACTAATGGCTTTCTGAACGGCGCAACCGGGTTCTTTTTGATGATGGCAGTCGGTAAACCGACAGTTTTGAGCGAAAGCTTCAATATCTGAAAAGGTGGCTGTAATGCCATCTTCGCAGTGGCTTAGTTGTAGCTCTCGCATGCCCGGAGTGTCTAAAAGTAAAGCGTGATTGGGCATGCGAAGTAAGGAGCGGCAGGTGGTGGTGTGCCGTCCCTTTGCATCGCCCTCGCGTACGCTGTGTGTTGCTTGCGATGCTTTGCCTAGTAGCGTGTTGGTCAGTGTTGATTTGCCCGCGCCAGAAGAGCCCAGCAGGGCAACAGTATTACCCGGCTGGCACCAAGGCATTAATAGTGCTGCCGCTTCTTCGTTTAAGCCGTTTATAGCTTCTACGCTGATCCGCTTATCAAGCGCTTGTACTTTATCGACAAAGCTTGCCGGGTCGCTGCATAAATCGCGTTTGCTCAGTATTACGACCGGTTCTGCGCCGGCTTCGTGAACCATTGTTAAGTAGCGTTCAATACGGCTGAGGTTGAAGTCTTCATTGAGTGCGCAAACAATGAAGGCTGTATCCACATTTGCGGAGATCAATTGCTCGGCCACTTGGCTGCCGGGAGCTTTACGGTAAAAGCAGCTTTGCCGTTCAAGTTGTCGAATATATTGTCCGGTAGAATCCACTAATAACCAGTCGCCTACTGTCAGTGCGGGCATTGATGGTTTGAGTGGGATAATGAAATCACCGGTTTCAGCGGCAAGGTGAATCAAGGTTTTATGCTGCTCGACGATGCGAGCAGGGCGGGCGGTTTCCCATTCATCTAGGCTAAGTTGTTGTTGAAAAAAGGGGCGCCAACCTAGGTTGGTAATCGATAATGTTGTAGGCACGGTAAAGTCCTGGCGTAAGGGGCGAGGCAATAATAGTTTGTCCAATTAGACTAGGGTGCCTGCTTCTTCAACAAGGCGCTCAAAGGGGCGCATGCCGGGGCATGTAACTCTTTGAGTAACGCTGTTGAGGGAGTAGGAGGCAAGTATTATTGGATGAAATATTTTTTCCTCGGCCCTAATGTCACTTTTAAAAACAAGAGGGCTATGTAGCCCCAGTGAATACCGGGCGCAAGGGACGTAAATCTAACAAGGCTATGGTAAGGGGCGAGGAAACAATATTTCATCCACTAATACTTGATCTCGACTCACTTACCTTCGTTACTCAAAGCGTTACATGCCAAGGCATGCGCCCCTTTAAACGCCTCGATAAGAAAGTCGATCCCTTCGTCTAATTGGATAAACTATTAATACCTCACCCCTAAACCTCTGTATTCTAGTGTTTAACGTCTGCCCGGTTACGTGTTATTACAATCATCGTATGTTCTCCTAGCCGTAAAATATGGCGCGATTCTATCATTTTGGCTTTGGTGATAGCAGTGCTAAGTATAAAAAATATGACGTAGGGTTTATTTTTATTTATTTGGAATTTTCTGATGAAAACTTACATTCTGTTATTTAGGGGCATTAATGTCGGTGGTAAAAATGGTTTGCTGATGAAGGACTTAAAGGCATTGCTGGAGGGTGAGGGCTGCATGAATGTCAAAACCTATATTCAAAGCGGGAATGTTGTGCTGCAGAGTGCGACGAAACCTACGGATAGTATTGCGCATGCCATTGAAGCTAAATTTGGTTTTAGGCCGGCTGTGGTGGTGCTTGAGGTTAGCGCGTTACTGAATGCAGTTAAGCGTAATCCTTTTGAACCTATCGATGGAAAGGGCGTGCATTACTATTTTCCACTCACTAAGTTCGCCCCCGATGTTGATCGGCTTGAAGGCCTTGCCGCCGCGACTGAAAAATATGCCGTTATTGATGATGTTTTTTATCTGTACGCACCTGATGGTATCGGCCGCTCAAAACTGGTAGCTAAAATAGGCACATGTTTAGGTGTGCCGGTAACAGGAAGGAATAGTAATACTATTAACAAACTCTTAGCGATGAGCATTACGTAAAGCAAAGTGCCGTGCACACGTTAACGGCTTGGGTGGCTTATGCTAGTTTGTTTTGCTGAATATACTCGGGCCAATGATGTTCCGCGCACTATTACAAACGATTACATTTCCATAGTGCCAAATCGTTATACTCGGGGTCGTTGCTGGCTTGGGTGATGATATTGTGAACCGAAGCCTATGTATTACTAAATACCTTAAAAGGAGATTGTCGTGGCTATTCTATTCCCGAGTGTAAAAAAACCGTTATCCAGTCTATTGATGTTACTAAGCCTTGGCGCTGCACAGCAGAGTAGTGCTTGTGGTGGCTTTTTTTGTGATTTTTTGCCGATTAATCAGGCGGGCGAGCA
>NZ_CEXWTU010000064.1:0-15117 GCF_982758155.1 Marinagarivorans sp.
ACCTTGAGGTGAAGCACTGCTTTCATCGATACTTATTTCACTTCCTTCATCTATATCATTTTCTCTAATCTCACGAACAACATCGCCCAGCAAATCAAATTCGGGGGTAGAGATTAATGTTGTATCGCCTGCTTCGCTCTGCTCTTCAACCGGAGCCTCAGCAATAGTTTCAGCGCTATCGCTTTCAGGTGTTTTTACACCAATATCATCCAGTTCAAGTTTTGCACTAAGGCTTTCAATATCCTGCAGTTCGCCCAGCGAAGGAAGCTCATCAAGACTTTTTAGGCCAAAGTAATCTAAAAATTGTCGCGTTGTTGCATAAAGTGCTGGTCGACCAGGAACATCTCTGTGGCCAACAACTCTGACCCAGTCGCGCTCAAGGAGTGTTTTAATAATATTACTGCTTACGGCTACGCCTCGAACATCTTCGATGTCGCCACGCGTTAAAGGCTGGCGGTAAGCGACCAGCGCGATGGTCTCCAATAAGGCGCGTGAATATTTTTGCGGCCGCTCATCCCAAAGCCGATTAACCCAAGGTGCTAAGTCATCACAGGCCTCAAAGCGCCAGCCGCTAGCTACCTGCTTCAAAACAAAGCCTCGATCATGCTGGCTTTCGCGTAAGCTTTCCAGCGTCGATGTCAGTAAGCTTTTGCTGGGGCGCTTATCTTCGTCAAACAATGTCAGTAATTTATCTAACGATACCGCTTCACCGCTGGCCAAAATGGCACCTTCCAATACTCGCGAGAGAAAACGCTGATCGTACTGATAGTCACCCTCCTCAGCCATAGGCACGGCTTCAACGGGCGACTCTTCCACTAACTCTGGAGATGAGGTCTCTGACATATGACTTACTCTTACAATCTCTTTAATTTTACAGCGAACATATTAAAGCCATTAACGGCTATTCAGAACGCGCTTTCACGTGAATAGAGCCGAACTCTTCAGTTTGAACGAGCTCAATCAATGACTCTTTCACTAATTCAAGTATGGCCAAAAAAGTAACGACAACACCCAGGCGCCCTTCTTCCGCCCGAAACAATTGAATAAAGGGCATGAATTGTTTGCCTGACAACTGATCGAGAACCTGCGTCATTCTCTCGCGTGTTGACAGCTTCTCTCGCTCGATTTGATGGCTTTCAAACATATCGGCCCGACGTAACACCTCACCTAATGCAAACAAAATCTCTTTCATGTCGACATCAGGTTCTGCTCGCGTGAGCGTGCGGTTAGGCGCCATTGCTCGTGCAACATGAATATCACGATGTAAGCGAGGAATCTCATCGATGTCCTCTGCGGCTTGCTTAAAGCGTTCATATTCTTGCAAGCGCCGAATTAAAGTGGCTCGAGGATCCTCTTCATTATCCCCCTCTTCAACTGGCGGTCTCGGCAGTAACATCCGGGACTTAATTTCAGCTAGCATTGCCGCCATCACTAGATACTCGGCGGCCAACTCGAAATGAATCGCCTCCATCATTTCGACATACGACACATACTGTTTGGTAATCGCGGAAACATCGATTTCAAGAATATCAATATTTTGCCGGCGAATAAGGTATAGCAGTAGGTCAAGCGGGCCTTCAAAAGACTCCAGAATCACCTCAAGTGCATCAGGGGGTATATAGAGGTCTTTGGGCAGCTCCATATAAGCCTGACCGTTAACCAAGGCAAATGGCATTTCCGTTTGCGCGGGGGGCTTACCTTTCGGATCTTTATTCGCAGCCACCACATCGGCGTTTGCTGGAGCCGCTTCGGCGGAGGGAGTTACTTCGGTACTGCTCAAAACATACTCCTACACGACAAAGGCAAAACCCTAACATCAATGGCTTGGGTGAAAAACAGGCGATTATATCGCTCTGAGGCAACAAAATACTACCGATTAGTGCCAGGATACCTACAAACATGCCGAGTTAGGGTTTTATTGGAGTACGCTTAATGGGAAGTGAAGAATCTAACAATGCTATCCAGGTGTGCTTCATAACCATCAAAGCTATGACTCCCGCCCTTTTCAAGTAATATTTTCGCGCCATTATAGTGGGCAAGAGCCATTCGGTAATCAAGCGTTTCATCCCCAGTTTGCAGCAACAAAAAATAGGGGCTTGGAGTTTTGAACTCCCTGTCACAAGCTTGCAGAACTTCAAGATCTTGTAGGCTCAGCGTATAAATATCTTCAGAGTAGTAACTCTGCAAAGCTTGCCCAACGAAATGCTGAAAACGCGTATGCGGTGCAACGGCTGGATTTATGAGCGCAGCCTTGCCGCCAAACGTCTCCACGCACCAGGTTGCCCAAAAACCCCCGAGCGAACTACCAATAACAAAGGGGGCCTCTTCTAAGCTTTGGTAAATCTCGATTAGTTCTTGTCGCGCTAAGTGCGGATAAGACGATAGCTGAGGACAATGATAGTCCCAGCTCGGGAAATGCTCTTGCAACCACTGCTGGGTCACCCTAGCTTTTGTTGATTTCGGTGAGCTTAAAAAACCATGTAGATAGAGAACGGAGGGCATGAGTGGCTCGTTATAGAGTCTGGACTTGTAAGGGCTAGGAAAAAATATTTCATAAATGAAGGCTGAGCATCGCCATTCACTTTCGTTGCAAAGTAAGTCGGACCATGTTGGCCCTCCTTACCTAGTGGCGTGAATTATTACCGAACCCTTAATAACCGTTTGAGCTCAGGTCAACGATGTAACAAAAACCTTCAACACGATCAACGTAAGTATTAATCCTTCCGTTATCGTGAAGTTCAAAAACGCGGTAGCCCGGCATTATTAAGTCAACGGCAAAGTCGTCGTTTCTGGGCTTAAACTGCACGCAGGTAGAAGGTGTTGCAAACAGCTCCAGCTCACCTCGACGCATGTAAAACTCTTGATGAACATGCCCCCACACAACACCTTTAACATTAGGGTGTCGATCGATAATATTGAAAAAACGATCGGAGTTCGCGACTTTGTACTGATCAATCCACGCTGAGCCTACAGGTACAGGCTGATGATGCATCATGATCAAGGTTGGAGAATCTGAACGCGTAGACAACAACTTTTCTAAGCGGTGTATTTCTGACTCGGGTAATTCACCGCGCTCTTCAAAGGGTACGCGAGAACTCAGTAAAATGATTCGCCAATCACCAACTCCAACTATCTGACTTAACGGTTGGGGTACGCCCTGCACACGCATGCCCGCAGGATCATCATGATTACCATCTAGCCACGCCAAAGGCATACCAGGGAGGTACTCACGCACAATATTCACAAAGCGTTGATACGAAGGTCTTTTGCCGTCATTAGAGATATCGCCGGTAACCACAATCAAATCAAAAGGCTGACCAGTATCATTATTCTCATTGACGGTTTTTAAGACATCACGAAGACTCTGCTCAGTATTAATACCCAGCAGCATCTCGTCGCTATCACTACCTAAGTGACTATCGGTTATTTGTAGCACCCGCAATGGGCGTTCAGGAAGTCGGGCCACATTTGCACCAAAGTCCATGACTTGATTCACCTAATATAACTTTATTACAACAATGTTAATTTTGCCCGAGTGTACTGACGAAATCGATGCCACCCATCAGAATTATGGGAGAGGATTCACAAATCCTTCGGGGGAAATACCCAGTTTGCGACAATGGACTAGCCATTCACCCAAAAAGCGATTCAGTGCGAGCTTTTCATCTCGCTGGTACATTTTTCGATTGGGGTAACTATACACAGGATGCCAATGTCGATGGTTGTCCCACGCGACAACTTCAGCCATTTCAACGTCATGATATAAACGAATAAGCATCTTGGGGCGAGTCACATAATCTGCCGCCTCCGAAGATTGCGTAATTTCAAGCGTTGTTGTGTAGGGTGCTAAATCTATACGCTTAATAAGTACAGAGATATTGACCTGCGAGGGCAAATTGAAGGTCCAACACCCCACATCTTGGCGACAACTTGGTATCAAGCTCATGCACAAATGAAAGTTCAACTCGCATTGGCTATGATGCTTTTTAAGGTTGACAATGTAGTCGCACAAATCTGAACGCTTGAACGCTACCAAAACGCCTCCCCGCAAAAGCATGAGAGGAATAACACAGTATTTAACTGCCGGTTATTCATGGCGGAGCCCTTCATTTGGCAGCAACTTAGCCCGCTGCGCTGGCTTTTAACTGCTCGCGGTTCATTGCAAGCCACTGCAGTGAAAGTAACGTTGCAGCGTTGTTCATCCTACTATTCAGCATAGCACCCAAGACCTCTTCCGCGTCAAACACGCTCAGCAAAATATCTTCATTTTCACTCGCCAAGCCATGTACTCCGCCGGATTCACTGAGATCACACTCAGCACAATACAGGTGGATTTTTTCGTTACACGCGCCCGGAGTGGAATAGTAAGCCGTAATTTTATGCAGTTTATTGGGCACTAAATCGGCTTCTTCCTTTATTTCCCGAACAATCAACTCTTCGGGGCTTTCGCCAGGCTCCAGCATTCCAGCAACAACCTCAAGACACCAAGGTCCGTATTCAGACTCAATCGCACCCGCTCTAAATTGCTCAATAAGAGCAATAAGATCGTGCTTGGGATCATATAAAACAGCCGCCGAGGCTTCAGTTTTGGTAAAAACCTCTCGCTCTATTTCGCTACTCCACCCCCCTTTAAATAAGCGATGCCGAATACGATGGACAACAAGGTCAAAGAAGCCGCTAAAAGCGGCTTTACTACTGACCAGCTCAACATCATCGCGATTAAACTGCGCCAATGAAAAGCTGGTACTGTTAACGCCAAAAGGCTTAGTCATTTTAAACCTTGCTATAGATTTCGCTGCCGGCTTCACGAAACTCTTTCGCCTTAGCCTGCATTTCGGCCTCAACATCAATCATACGCACGACATCTTCATCGCCTATAGCCTCGATGTTCGTTCCATGCTCGGCGGCGTAATCACGGACTTCTTGTGATATTTTCATTGAGCAAAACTTGGGTCCGCACATAGAGCAAAAATGCGCGACTTTGGCCGAGTCTTTAGGCAAGGTCTCATCGTGATACGATCGCGCAGTATCGGGGTCTAGGCCAATATTAAATTGATCTTCCCAACGGAACTCAAAGCGCGCTTTCGATAGAGCATCATCACGTAACTGGGCTCCAGGGTGCCCCTTTGCCAAGTCGGCGGCGTGTGCAGCTAGCTTATACGTAATAATTCCGACCTTTACGTCATCTTTGTTGGGCAAACCCAAATGCTCTTTCGGGGTAACATAGCAAAGCATTGCGCAACCGAACCAACCGATCATCGCAGCACCGATACCCGACGTGATGTGGTCGTAACCGGGGGCGATATCCGTCGTTAATGGTCCCAGCGTGTAAAAAGGCGCTTCGTGACAAACTTCAATTTGTTTGTCCATATTCTCTTTGATCATGTGCATTGGCACGTGACCTGGCCCCTCAATAAAACACTGAACGTCATGCTTCCAAGCAATTTTTGTTAACTCGCCTAAGGTTTCTAGCTCACCAAATTGCGCCTCGTCGTTGGCATCGGCAATAGAACCAGGACGAAGACCATCACCTAACGAGAAGGTCACATCGTACTGTTTCATGATTTCGCAAATATCTTCAAAATGCGTGTATAGAAAGCTTTCTTTATGATGCGCCAAACACCATTTGGCCATTATAGAGCCGCCGCGTGAAACAATACCCGTTACGCGCTTAGCGGTGAGTGGTACATAGCGCAGAAGTACACCAGCATGGATCGTAAAATAATCCACCCCCTGCTCACACTGCTCAATAAGAGTGTCGCGGTAGATTTCCCAAGTAAGATCTTCTGCAACGCCGTTCACTTTCTCTAACGCTTGGTAGATCGGCACAGTACCGATAGGTACATGAGAGTTACGTACGATCCATTCGCGAGTTTCGTGAATGTTTTTACCGGTCGACAGATCCATAATCGTATCGGCTCCCCAGCGCGTTCCCCACGTCAGCTTTTCAACCTCTTCTTCAATGGACGAACCCAGCGCAGAGTTACCAATATTGCCGTTAATTTTCACTAAAAAGTTACGACCGATAATCATCGGCTCAACTTCTGGGTGATTAATATTCAGAGGAATTACAGCGCGACCACGCGCCACTTCTGACCGAACGAATTCGGGCGTAATTTCATCAGGAATACTGGCGCCGTAGCTTTGACCTTTATGGTGTGATTCAAGCACGCCCTGCTCTGCCGCCTGTGCGCGCGCCATGTTTTCGCGTATGGCGATATATTCCATTTCTGGCGTAATAATACCTTGGCGTGCGTAATGCAACTGCGTCACGTTCTTACCAGCCTTGGCACGTTGAGGGCGGTGCTGCAGATCAAAACGTAACTTATTCAGTTCAGGGTCATTCAAACGCTCATTTGTAAACTCAGAGGAATACTGTTCCAGCACCTCTGTATCACCGCGAGCATCAAGCCAGTTCGAGCGGATATCAGGCACGCCTTTGCGCACATCAACTTGGACATCAGGGTCAGTGTAGGGGCCGGATGTATCATAAACACGCAAGGCGGGATTTATCTCGCGGCCTTTATCAGTAACAGTATCCGCTAGACTTATTTCCCGCATAGGCACACGAATATCAGGGCTAGAACCTTCCACAAAGATTTTTTTGGAATTCGGGAAAGGTTGAATCGAAGCTTCGTCCACCTTGGCTGTTTCACTTAAAAAATCGGTTGGGGTATCACTCATAAGTCACCTATATTGTTTACGACAATTCATTTTTTGCCACACAGTGGCATAAAAGCATTTACTGGCAATCACCAAAAAGTTGCAAAGTGATGCAGCGGGCCATTCGCTGGCACAAGCGCTAAGCGTTCGGCATTCATTAAAGCGTTTTGTAAATAATTCTTGGCCGCGGCTGTCGCTTGCGGGACCGACAGCCCCTGCGCCAAGCCTGCCGCAATGGCGCTGGCTAAAGTACAGCCGGTACCATGCCCCTGTTGTGTTTTTAAGCGCGCCGCCGAAAAGGGCTGAACGGTTACTTCACCATTGACTCCGGAGCCGTTCGCTAGGTAGTCGGTACAAAGTCGATCGTCTTGGCTGTGGCCACCCTTCAGCAGTACAGCACTGGAGCCCAACAAGAGTAAATCCTTAGCTTGTTGCTCATATGCTGCATGATCATCACCAACGGCGCAGTTCAACAACAATGCAGCCTCATTTAAATTTGGTGTAAGAACTTGCGCAAGCGGGGCTAAATATTCCCGATAAAACGCAACAATGCGCTCCTGCCCATTCACATCAGAACACAAATCGGTTCCAGCACTCGCTCTGAATACAGGGTCAATAACAGCAGGTAAACCCGAGCGCTGTAGAAAGTCAGCAACGACCTCCGCTATTGCCAAATTTGCCAACATGCCAACTTTAACGACCGCTACAGGAAATGCAGAGACCGCGGCTTCTATTTGATCTAACACCAAGCTGGCTGGCATGGGATAAATACCAGAAACCAAACCCGGCGCTTGTGCCGTAACAGCCGTTACGGCGGTGCAAGCAAACACGCCCATAGCACCACAGGTTTTGATGTCAGCCTGAATTCCAGCCCCGGCGCTGGAGTCACTACCAGCAATGGTTAAAACAACGGGACAATGTTTGGTCACAGGCATTCCAATGGTTTACTTGGGGGTTACGTATGACAAGGGAGCGTGGGCACAAGCAAGCGCACAAGCGTGCGATAAGAAGTGATCTCGTTCCCTACGCCGGTACTAACCGGGTCAGGTCGACGGGTTTACTCTCAGCGCATAATTTAAAAACTGCGCACCCCGACAAGACAATGGCGACACTTTACTGATTTACGTCCTTAAGGTAAAGCTACAGATGACCGTTGCGCACCTGTGATGGCTTTTTTGATGACGGGAAAAGGTTGTTTACAATGATATAGATAACCCCAAACACCTCCAATATTGTACTGGTAGTATAAAAACGAAGGGTTAACTCATCAAACCTCAACCACCCCAAACCATGGCCAACAAACACTAAGTTCATGACTATTAGCTGGCCAATAAGAATTCCTACAAACCAATATGCATAGGTTTTCTTGAGGTTTCGGTCTGACTCTTGATCAAGCTCATCTTGCGTTAATGCCGAGCTATCGACGAGCTCAGACAAGCTTTGACTATTGTAGAGCGCATCAGCAGTCTGACGCGGTAAAGTATTGGGTGAACTCATTTCAAGCTGATTTGTAAATCATCAAGGCGGTATCGAATTGCCGAAAGTGAAACGCCAAAAAACTCGGCCAAAGAATATATACTGGCTCCCTTCTTTTCAGCCAAGTCTCTTACTTTCGCAACAGGCATCAAGAAAGCTGCCGCAAACCGGTTTGCACTAATCTCTTCTGGATCTGTGCCCTGACGGGAAATGTCATTACGGTAATCGACGTAGTCTATTGCTTGCTCTTCAAAATGGCCTCTCTCTAGGCGATAAACGTAATGCCCTAGCTCATGACTACAAGTAAAACGCTTTCGGCTAGGCGAATCATCACCATGCAGCATGATAATAGGATCTTGGCCTACTTTTTTTAACAACGCGCCCGCTACATCATCAGGCAATTCAGCATCGACAATGCGAATGCCCATCGCGCGCCCTACGGAGATAGGGTCAACAGGAAAACCTCTGCCACGCCAATAGGTATCACGTACCTTAATCGCCAATACATCGGCATCGTCATTGGAGAGCATTGCCATTTTAAAACCTCTGAATAGTGACATTAAAAGGGTCTTTAGCTGTGGAGCAACCCCTTAAACCTTAACAAATATAGCACTGCGTGAACACACAGTGCTAGTTGCGCCTTAACCGGCATTTAATAACGCGCGGTACTCTTTGTCGAAACGCTTAGCCACCTTCTTGCCTACACCGCCAAGAATATCAATGCTGTGGCGCAATCGTGAACGGCTCATATCTGAACCCAACAAAGCCATAGCATCGGTGATGGAAAACGAAGAAGTTGTGCCGCTAACGGCAACAAAAATCGGCGCGACAAAATCTTTCATTTTAATTTCCATGCCATCAGCCAAGGTTTTGAGCACAGGAAAGATAGAATCCTTATCCCAGGCGCCTAAGGTTTCCAGCTGCCAAAGACTAAACTGAAGAACTTTAAGCTGTGTTTCTTGGTCAAGTTTAAGCGATTCAAAATGACTAGGCGTTAATGGCAGATTACCGGCAAGCATAAACCCAACAAGCGGCATAAAGTCACTGAGGGTATTCATACGCTGCTTAACATGCGGCAATATCGCCTCAAGATTTTCACGATTCAAAGCCCATGATTGCAATCTATCTGCCAAGGCTTTCGTATCAAAATCTTCGCGAATCCACAAACCATTCAGCCAATTAAGTTTTTCTAAATCAAAGATCGGGCCGCCAAGTGAGACGCGCTGAATATCAAAGTTATCTTGCATGGCTTGAAGGCTGAACTTCTCGCTTTCATCAGGCATTGACCAGCCCATTCGGCCTAAATAATTTAATAGCGCTTCTGGCAAGTAACCCATGCGTTTGTAGTAAAGAATACTAGTAGGGTTTTTACGCTTGCTCAGCTTCGACTTATCGGGGTTGCGCAGTAGCGGTAAGTGGCAAAATACGGGGACATCCCAGCCCAAATATTGGTACAACAAAATGTGCTTAGGAGCTGAGTTTATCCACTCTTCACCGCGAATCACGTGGGTAATACCCATAAGATGATCATCGACAACATTCGCAAGATGGTACGTGGGCATGCCATCAGATTTCAACAAGATCTGCGCATCAACTTGCGACCAATCCAAGATAACGTCGCCACGCAGCATGTCCTGCACAGGACATGGGCCGGCATCTTCAGGCACCATCATTCTTACGACGTAGGGCTGGCCATCAGCTTCACGAGCAGCTACCTCTTCAGGCGACAAAATCAACTCGCTCGGCTTAATGGCGGTATCCATGCCAGCCTCTTTACGTGCGGCGCGCAACGTATCAAGCTCTTCAGTGGTTCGGTAGCATTTGAATGCATGCCCTTTTTCAAGTAATTCATCAACGTAACGGCCGTAAATATCGGCCCGCTCACTTTGTCGATAAGGTCCAAAGTCGCCGCCGTTATCGGGTCCTTCATCCCAATCGAGGCCAAGCCAACGCAGCGAATCCAGGATTGCCTGCTCCGATTCCGCCGTAGAGCGCGCCTGATCAGTATCCTCAATACGCAATAGAAACTGACCGCCGTGCTGGCGAGCAAAACAATAGTTAAACAGTGCAATGTAAGCCGTGCCTACATGGGGATCACCAGTCGGTGAGGGAGCAATTCGTGTGCGTACGGTCATATTCAATCCAGCTAATAATATCGGGAGTACTAAAAATGGCGTCGATTATAGCGGATATAACCCAGAAATCAGCACTAGCCCTTGAATCGAAGCCTGATTACACTGCATATCCGATTAAACTTAAATTAGCATTGATATTTTAGAGCCACACTATGACCACGGTTTTTCAGAGTACGATCGAACTTTTGCATACCCGCCGATCAACAAAGGCTGCTGATCTTCATGCGCCAGGCCCAAACCAGCCACAAATAGACCAACTATTAAAGGCCGCGCATAGAGTACCGGATCACGGAAAAGTCGGGCCATGGCGCTTTGTTGTATTTACCGGCAGCGCAAGATCAGATTTCGACTCTGCACTCCAGCGGATCTATCAAACCAACAATCCTGAAGCCACTGAAAAGCTTGTCTCCCATAATGGCCAATTGCTCAGTCGCTCCCCTTGCGTTATTGCTGTTATCGCAAGCCCCAACCTAGAGCACCCCAAAGTCCCTCTGTGGGAGCAAACCTTATCTGCTGGGGCAGCCTGTCAAAATTTATTAACGGCTGCCCATGCATTAGGATTCTCGGCACAATGGCTGACTGAGTGGTATAGCTATAATAAAGACGTCAACGCTCTACTTTCTATGGTCGATAGCGAGCAGATCGCCGGATTTATCTATATCGGAACGCCGGCAGAAACACCGCAAGAACGCACTCGCCCACCACTCGACGAGCGCGTTATTTACTGGAACGATAATAGAGAGGATTTAGTATGAGCGCGGTTAGTCAATTCTACCCCTTAAATATTTGTGTATTAACGATTTCTGATACCCGAACACGAGACAATGACACCTCAGGGAATACACTTCAGCATCAGGCTGAAAATGCAGGGCATACACTATTCGATCGACGCCTAATCAAAGATGATATCTACCAAATGCGAGCCGTATTGAGTGAATGGATAGCAAACGAGCAAGCGCAGGTTATCGTAATGACCGGCGGCACCGGCTTTGCCGGCAGGGACAGCACACCGGAAGCCGTACGCCCGTTACTGGATAAACACATAGAGGGTTTTGGAGAGTTATTTCGCCAGCTATCCCATAACGACATTGGGACATCGACGATTCAATCACGCGCCTTTGCCGGCCTAGCCAACCGAACACTCATATTTGCGCTGCCAGGCTCAACCGGGGCCTGCGAATTGGGCTTTAGCCAAATTATTCGCCCACAAATCGACAGCCGAACAAAACCCTGTAACTTTTACGGACAAATAAAACGTGCTTAGCGTAAAAGAAATGCAGGAAAAGCTACAGGACACCACCGCCCTAGCCCTTAAAATGGAAAATGTACCGCTATCAGACGGATTAAATCGTCGTTTAGCGCATGACATTGTTGCTGCGCATCACGTGCCACCGGCAAATAATAGCGCAATGGACGGCTACGCTTTACGCCTGAGTGATTTAACCGCCAGTGATTCACTACCCATAACGCAGCGAATCACTGCTGGCACAACACCATCAGAATTACTACCCAACAGCTGTGCTAGGATTTTTACTGGCGCAGAGATTCCTGCTGGGGCAGATACTGTCATCATGCAAGAAAACGCAATTGAGCAAGGTCAACTCGTTAAATTTTCACAGCCGACCCCTAACAGGCCTGGCGAGAATATTCGCCCACAAGGCCAAGATATTACTGCGGGTCATCGGCTTGCAAGACAGGGCGAAAAAATTACACCCGCTTTACTTGGACTACTTGCCTCACAAGGACTAAGTACCCTCCCCGTTCAACGCCCACTCGTCGTAACGCTATTGAGTACGGGAAACGAAATCATTGAGCCCGGACAACCTATCGCTGCTGGCCAAATCTACAATTCAAACTTTTCGTCTATATCGTCTCTTTTGAGAGCTTGGGGATTTGTCGAAATTCAATATCGGCATGTCCCGGATACTCTCAGCGACACACTCGATGCATTTGATCAAAGCGCGGGAAAAAGTGATTTGGTCATTAGTTTTGGCGGCGTATCCGTTGGCGAAGAAGATCACGTCAAATCGGCCATTATGGCGCTCGGCAAACTGGAACACTGGAAAATCAAGCTAAAGCCCGGCAAGCCAATGATGCTAGCAACCATTAACCAAACGCCTATACTGGGACTCCCCGGAAACCCCGTTTCAGCCTTTGTAACATTTCTTCTTTTTGGAAAACACCTACTTAATGCCCTTTGTTCAACGCCAGTACGAGAACCCCTAAGCCTTAAAGTGCCACTTGGCTTCACGGTCAACAAAGCAAGGCAACGCCCTGAGTACATTCGGGCCAACATCCAAAGTGGTGAAATCGTTAGCGCAGGTAATCAAAGTAGCGGCGTGCTGAGTAGCCTAAATCAATGCCAAGGCTTAGCTTTGATTCACGAAGACCGATGCATTCAGCAAGGCGAAACTGTTAGCTTTTTCCCGTTGGAGTCACTCATTTATGCCTAAGTTTGAACACAAGAGCACTGAAGGTACCGTCAGCGCCACCATTGATTCCCTGTGGATATACCCCGTCAAATCAATGGCTGGAGTACAATTGGACTCGAGCGAACTTACACCAGAAGGCCTTGCTGGAGACAGACAATGGATGCTCATCGACGAGAATGGCCAATTCATAAGCCAACGAAAGCTGCCAGCCATGGCTCTGTTTAGTGCAAGCCCAACGGCAATCGGCGTTAAACTCAGCCATCCAGAGCACGGCATTATTGAGGTGGATAGAAATGAATGCCGCAACACTATTCGTGCAAGTGTATGGATGACGGACATGGAAGCCATGATTGCCCCCAAAAGAGTTAATCAGTGGTTGAATAAGGCCCTACCGTCTAAGCACACGCTATCACTGGTCACTCTTAACCCAACGTATCGCCGCCCTTTAGACAACCAGCGCTTTGGCGACCATACTACGCACTTTGCCGATGCCGCCCCAATTCTGGTCGCAAATCAAGAGAGTCTTGAAGCTTTCAATAGAAGCCTGAAATTCACAAAACAAATACCTGAGTTTTCTATGGCGCGGTTTCGACCCAATATCGTTATCTCGGGCATCCCTGCTTTTAGTGAGCACAACTTTAAAAAGTTAAGCTTTAAAGGTGGCCAATTAAACCTGATCGATCACTGCCAGCGCTGCTCAATCATCACCGTTAATCCGCAAACAGCTCATATCGAAAATACGGCCGACACCTTCGCCCTACTCGCCAACCTCAATGGAATGCCCCTTAAGCCCAAAGCCCCGGCGTTCGGTGTCAACAGCGTGGTTGCCAATGAGCATACAAGTGTTATACGCACCGATATGACGATTACCCTCACCCCCTGAAAACAAACATTATTTGATGCCATTGTTTACCGGCAAATTCCTATTGACGCAAAAAGACAAAAGCAGTGGCAGAATTGTAAGGTTTAATTCACTCCGCAGTACCGCTAAACTGCGCACCACAAAATTAGAGGTTCCATACCATGCTCGCAAGTATTGCCAAGCAAGTTGCCAATGAAATTTCCGGCGTGCTCGAACGCACCAACTTTAGCGAGCCGCTGAACTCGCCACAGATTCAAACCCTGCTGCAGGGTGCGATCAATAAATGTAATCTCGTCAGTCGTGAGGAATTCGATGCCCAAACAGCCGTACTGCAACGTACGCGGGCAAAAGTCGAGACGCTAGAGAAACAACTTCAGGCGCTAGAAGAAACTATCAATGCCACAGTAAAGACGAGCAATAATGACAACGCAGGATAAAACCGAAAGCTGGCCTCTTTACAAAAGGCTACTCAGTTACGCGCGCCCCTATCGCTTATTTTTTGTCTTTTGCTTCATTGGTTTTGCCGTAATGGCAGCAATGGAAGTCGCAATGGCACAAATGATGGAATATTTTGTTGAAGGCCTGACGACGCGCGACAAGCAAATGATCATCTGGATTCCCATTGCCGTAGTGGCCGCTAGAATTCTGCATGGGCTCGGTGCCTTTGCAGGAAACTTCTTTATCAGTCGAGTCGGGCTTGGCGTAGTGAATGATATGCGCAAGCAACTTTTTGCTCACATGCTTGCTCTACCTTGCAGCTTTTATGATGCAAAAAATAGCGGTGAACTCGTCTCTCTCGTCATCTATAACATAGCGCAAGTGACAGGCTCGGTCACTAATGCTGTTAAGGTCGCCCTTCGGGACGGTTTCACCGTTGTCGGATTACTCATTTACTTGTTTTATGTCGAGTGGAAGCTCACCTTAATATTCTTGGTCATGGCGCCATTATTAGCGGGGCTCGTCAGTATTGCGTCGCGTTACTTTCGAAAACTCAGCCGTAGAATGCAGACGACCATGGGAGACATTACCCATGTTACCAATGAAGCCTTACAAGGCTACAAGCTTGTTAAAAGTTACAACGGGCAAAAATATGAAAGCTCCCGCTTTGATAAAGCCAGTAATGAGAATACCCGGCTCGCCACCAAGTACGAGCGCGTAGCTTCATTGCAAGGCCCGGTGTATCACGTTGTTATTGCTTGTTGTTTAGGGTTTATTCTGTTTTTAATTTTGCTGTTTTGGCAAGAATCCGCAGGCTCCGCCATTGCTTATCTTACCGCCGCAGGCATGATCGCCAAACCCATTCGCCAGCTAAGTTCGGTCAATGAAACCATTCAAAAAGGGCTAGCAGCTAGTGAGAGTATCTTTGAAGTTTTAGATATGACTAAAGAGCAAAACCAAAATACAAAAGCACTCACAGTGAGTGGCGGCAACATAAGCTTCAACCAAATTAGCTTTAGTTATGGTGAGTCGCGTGCGCTTAACAATATTAACCTCACGATTGAATCAGGCCAAACCGAGTTACGCCCTAATTTAAGAGCAATCTGGACTC